>NZ_VPDL01000014.1:0-85152 GCF_013417705.1 Acinetobacter sp. YH12235
CCCGCTCGACTTGCATGTGTTAAGCCTGCCGCCAGCGTTCAATCTGAGCCATGATCAAACTCTTCAGTTAAAATCATTTCGAACTTTATAAGTAAAGTTCTTAAACTTGGCTCATCAATTTTCTGACAAATATTTCTCAAATAAACTTCGAGTAATTTCTACCATTCAATCAATGAAAATAATTTCGATCAATCAACCAGTAAAAATCCACACAAGTTGTTCTTCATAATCTCTTAATGATCTTCTCACTACTTCGTCAGTAACAAGCTAGGTCGGCTATATTACTCTCTATCTCTAGAAAGTCAACCAGTAATGAAAATTATTTTTAAACTTTCTTTCTAAAACCCAACTCAACCATTTCATGCTAAGTTACTGTTTTATCAGAAGTTTTAATCTTCATCACCGCCGATGGATGTGCATTATAGACCAATCCCAAACAAGCGCAACCCCTATTTTTAAGAAAACACTTCAGTTGATTATTATTTCTACAAAAATGTCATATATGCATATTCTTTAATCTAAAAACCCTATTTTTTAGATATCTTTTTACTATTTCCATTTTTTAATTTAAAAAACAGGGACTATTTCGTTTCAGCTTAATAAAGTGCAATTTAGTTTTTTATTTCCATAGCCGCTCCTGCTTAAAATATTCTTCCAGCTCACTCGAATAAATATTTTTCTTATTTTCACAATCCCTATGGACCTCCCAATAAATGCGACTCACCCATAAAAAGATCTAGGTACATTTAGCTCGACTTATTAAAAACATAATTCTGGAATGAAGAATGAAGAATGAAGAATGAAGAATGAAGAATGAAGAATGAAGAATGAAGAATGAAGAATGAAGAATGAAGAATGAAGAATGAAGAATGAAGAATGAACTTAATAAATAACCAGTTTTTAATCTATTTTTATTTTGATTGCTAAATTTAATTCGTAGTTAAATTTCAGACATAAAAAAACCGCCTGATGCGGTATTTATATAATTAATCATTTTTATCGATGGTCGGAGCAGTAGGATTCGAACCTACGACCCCCTGGTCCCAAACCAGGTGCACTACCAGGCTGTGCTATGCTCCGATGTTCAACTCAAAGAGTTGGGGTGAATGATGGGATTCGAACCCACGACAACCGGAATCACAATCCGGGGCTCTACCAACTGAGCTACATCCACCATTACGGTGTCTTCATTATTTAGACATAAAAAAACCGCTTGACGCGGTATCATTTATCTTAACCACCATGAAGAAGATGGTCGGAGCAGTAGGATTCGAACCTACGACCCCCTGGTCCCAAACCAGGTGCACTACCAGGCTGTGCTATGCTCCGATGTTCAACTCAAAGAGTTGGGGTGAATGATGGGATTCGAACCCACGACAACCGGAATCACAATCCGGGGCTCTACCAACTGAGCTACATCCACCATTGCCTTGGTTCTTAAATATCAAGCCACCAAAAATGGCGCGCCTGACAGGATTCGAACCTGTGACCATCCGCTTAGAAGGCGGATGCTCTATCCAACTGAGCTACAAGCGCTTTACTGATGATTTTCACCATCCGCCTTGAAGAATTGGTCGGAGCAGTAGGATTCGAACCTACGACCCCCTGGTCCCAAACCAGGTGCACTACCAGGCTGTGCTATGCTCCGATTCATCTCAGCTTTCGTATCAAGCTTATCGCTTGGTACGGTGTGCATTCTAGGCGTGACGCCATAAGACGTCAACACCTATATTTAAAAAAAATCAAAAAAACACTTCAAGCGTTTATTTATCAAGCATTTCAGACATTTTTTATACAAAATCTTAGCGTTTCAAGCTGGCACTAAAATCCAGCATACGATCTAAAGGCAGTTTGGCTCGTTGAGCTAATGCGGGGTCAACATGAATCTCCTGATCACGATGTTGTAGAACATGCAAGATTCCATCTAGCTCGTTCATGGCCATCCAAGGACAGTGTGCACATGAACGACAGGTTGCTCCTTCTCCAGCGGTTGGAGCTTCAATCAAAATCTTATCTGGCACAGCCTGCTGCATTTTATAGAAAATACCGCGATCTGTTGCCACGATCAAACGCTGATGTGGCAAGGTTTGAGCTGCCTTGATTAACTGAGAAGTACTTCCGACTGCATCAGCAATTTCTACCACAGACATCGGTGATTCTGGATGGACCAGCACTGCCGCATCTGGATATAAGGCTTTCATATTAGCAATTCCGCGCGAACGAAATTCTTCGTGGACGATACACGCGCCATCCCAAAGCAGCATGTCAGCACCGGTTTTATTCTGGATATAACGCCCTAGATGCTGATCCGGTGCCCAGATAATTTTTTCACCTAAACTATCGAGGTGTTCAATAATCTCAACTGCACAACTTGAAGTCACGACCCAGTCAGCGCGGGCTTTAACCGCAGCCGAAGTATTAGCATACACCACTACAGTATGATCAGGATGCGCATCACAGAATTTGGTAAATTCTTCTACCGGACAACCCAAATCCAGTGAACAGGTCGCTTCAAGAGTTGGCATCAGGACGGTTTTTTCTGGTGAAAGTATTTTTGAAGTTTCACCCATGAACTTAACTCCAGCTACCACCAAGGTCGATGCGGGATGGTCACGTCCAAAACGCGCCATTTCCAATGAATCGGACACACAGCCACCAGTCAGTTCTGCCAGTTCCTGTATTTCAGGATCACAATAATAATGTGCAACTAGTACTGCATTCTGCTTTTCCAATTCGGCTTGAATCTGTGCAAATTTTTCCTGTTTGGCCTGTGCACTGATCTGATGCTCTTTGGGTTCTCCTAAACGATCTAAATGCGCCTGCACAATCGATTTGGCTTCATTGGCTATTAATTTGGTCGCATCATTCATAACAACTCTTACTCTACCCTCATGGTTCATTATTCAACGAACCTTTCACCCTACATCCCGGTCATCTCTAGCAAAATACTTTTTTGACCAGTCATTAAAAATCATAAGATATAAAAAAAGCCCCACAACGGAGGCTTTAGAAACAATCTGAATTATGAACGATAATCAGCATTGATCTTCACATAATCATAGGACAGGTCACAGGTATAGACTGTATCTTTTGCTTCACCACGTCCAAGATCAACACGAATCGTCATTTCAGCTTGTGCCATCACACGTGCACCTGCCTCTTCGGTATAGTCTGCTGCTGCACCACCATCCTTGCAGATTTGTACATCATCTAACCAAACCTGAATTTTTGCAACGTCTAAATTCGCCACACCTGCATAACCGATTGCAGCCAGAATACGCCCCCAGTTTGGATCAGAAGCAAAGATCGCAGTTTTCACCAATGGAGAATGCGCGATACTATAGGCCACGTCACAGCATTCCTGAGTATTGGCGCCACCTTCTACTGCAACTGTGATGAACTTAGTCGCACCTTCACCATCACGCACAATCAGTTGCGCAAGACGTTTCATGGTACGCATTAATACCTCAAGCACAGCTGCATAACGCGGATCTTCAACTGATGAAATTTCTGTTCCACCGGCCTGACCTGTAGCAATAAAAATGCAAGAGTCATTGGTTGAGGTATCCCCATCAATGGTAATGCGGTTGAATGACTGATTCACTGTCTCAGATAAAAGCTGTTGAACCAGTTCACGGCTGATTGGCACATCAGTCGCCACATAACCTAGCATAGTGGCCATATTTGGGCGAATCATGCCGGCACCTTTGGAAATCCCGGTCATGGTATAAGTAATGCCGTCCAGTTCGAACTGTTCAGATGCACCTTTTGGTGTAGTGTCTGTGGTCATGATGCCGGTTGCCGCATCGATCCAGGCATCATCACGCAATGACTCTAATGCAGGCTGCAAACCATTCAGAAGACGTTCCATTGGTAATTGTTCGCCAATCACCCCTGTTGAAAATGGCAATACTTCTTCAGCTTTCACGCCTGCAAGTTCAGCCAGTTTGGCACAAGTGGCTTCAGCATTTGCCATACCTGTAGCACCTGTACCCGCATTGGCATTTCCGGTATTAATCACTAAATAATGTGGGTTACCTACCGCCAGATGTGCTTTAGAAACATGTACAGGAGCAGCACAAAAAGCATTCTGGGTAAATACACCTGCAACATTGGAGCCTTCAGCCAGTTCAAATATCACCAGGTCACGTCGGTTCTGATAGCGTACATACGCTTCTGCCGAACCAATTCTCACCCCTTTTACCACATGCATCTGTGGCATAGATACGTCACCAACTGCCATTTTTAAATGTCCAATATTGAAGTTTCAGAAAAATACAGCTTAGTTGATCTTTATTAAAAAATCGAGCCAAAGCCAGATGAACACTCACTTTTCTTATGGTTTTTCACAATAAAAAACCAGTCATAGTGACTGGTTTTATTAAACTGGCTCAAACTTAGTTTTTAGCCAGTTGGGTTGATTCACTCAATAAAGCCTGTTTCGCCTGTTGCTGACTTGCCGCAGAAAGCGCAGGGTTAGAAGCAACAATACGGTCAGCATTCGCTGCATTGGCTGCTGCAATCGCTGCAGTCTGTAAAACGATTGGACGGTTTGAATTATTAAAGGTATAGCGAATGCCAGTACGCGGACTTGCAATGGTCACCTGACCATCTGTACCCGTCTGAACCTGAGCCGTAGTTGGACCAATGGCCTGCTGAACTTTAGCAGGTGTCGTTGTTGCTGTTTCAGCAAAACTTAAAGTCGGGATTGCCAAAGCAGCAACCATCATCGTTTTTAATACTTTTGTCATTGTTTCTTCCACTTTGCGGTGTTCAATCTGCCATTAAATACCATTTAATCCGGTACAGTGCAAACAGTATTCATCAGCTGAAAAGTCCATATACATAAAAAGATCAGGACCATTTGGTCCTGATCTTTTTATAGTTTAGAAACTTAGCAGAAATTAGATCTTGCCATGACACTGTTTGTATTTCAGACCTGAACCACATGGACAAGGTGCATTACGGCTTGCCGGTGCTTCAAAGACTGGTGCAACCGGATTGGCCTGCGCATTTTGTTCAGTAGTGATTGCATCTTCTTCAGCCAGTAATCCATCAAATTCCTGATGAGATAACTGCAAACGCATCGCTTCAGCCTGTGCCTGCTGCTGTGCTTCCATTTCAGCCAGCTCTTCAGGTGTTGGCACATGGATACGTGACAGATCAGTGATCACATCAGATTTAATGACACCCAGCATGTTTACAAACAGGTTGTAGGCTTCTTTTTTGTATTCCTGCTCTGGATTTTTCTGTGCATAACCGCGTAAATGAATACCCTGACGCAGGTAATCCATCGCAGCCAGATGCTCTTTCCAGTGACGGTCCAGAGAGTTCAGCATGAAATGACGTTCAAGTGATGCTGCAGATTCAGCACCCATTTGTTCACGACGTGAACGGTAACGATTTACCACTTCTTCAGTAATTCGCTCAACCAGTGCTTCTTCATCTAAACGACGATCCTGCTCTAACCACTGTGCAACTGGCAGATCAATCGATAAGTCTTCACGTAGTGCAAGTTCCAGACCTTCAATATCCCACTGATCATGAATTGATTCAGGCGGAATATAGTTGGCGATCATGCCCTGCATCACTTCACGGATCATCTCTTCGATATAATCCTGCAATGAACTTTCAGCCAGAATCTCATCACGCTGACTATAGATAATTTTACGCTGCTCGTTATTCACGTCATCGTATTTCAACAGGTTCTTACGAATGTCGAAGTTACGTGCTTCTACTTTACGCTGTGCATTTTCGATTGAGCGTGACACCATTTTGTGTTCAATCGCTTCATCTTCTTTTAAGCCCATTGCACGCATCATGGCAACCACACGGTCACCCGCAAAGATACGCATCAAGTCATCTTCAAGAGACAGGTAGAAACGCGATACACCCGGGTCACCCTGACGGCCCGCACGACCACGCAACTGGTTATCGATACGGCGAGATTCATGACGTTCAGAACCGATAATATGCAAACCACCAGAAGCAAGAACTGCTTCATGATTCGCTTCCCATTCTGCTTTCAGGCGTGCTTCATCTTCAGGGGTTGGGTTTTCAATTTTGGCCAGTAGCGCTTTCCAGTTACCACCCAGCAAAATATCGGTACCACGACCGGCCATGTTAGTTGCAATCGTTACAGCACGCGGTGCACCCGCTTGGGCAATAATATCTGCTTCACGCTCATGCTGTTTGGCATTCAGGACTTCATGTTCAATACCAGCTTCTTTAAGCTTGTCAGAAAGAATTTCCGACGCTTCAATAGTGGCCGTACCAATTAGGATTGGCGCAACACCAGCTTCATGAACACGCTGGATTTCCTGAATAATCGCGTTGTATTTGCCTTCACGATTCAGGTAGATCAAATCGTTCTGGTCATTACGGATCATTGGACGGTGGGTTGGAATGATTACCACATCCAGACCGTAAATTTCTTTCATTTCCGCAGCTTCAGTATCTGCAGTACCGGTCATACCGGATAATTTTTTATACAGACGGAAATAGTTCTGGAATGTAGTAGTTGCAAGGGTCTGGTTTTCCGGCTGGATTTCCAGACCTTCTTTTGCTTCAACTGCCTGGTGCAGACCTTCAGACCAGCGACGACCTGGCATGGTACGACCGGTGTTCTCATCGACGATGATCACTTCACCTTCATGGATGATGTAATGCACGTTACGTTGATACAGATAGTGCGCACGAATCGCAGCAGTCACATGATGCAGCAAATTCAGATTAGAAGCTGAATACAGGCTTTCACCTTCAGCCAGCAAGCCCATTGCAATCAATTCACTTTCAATGGTTTCAAAACCGGTTTCTGTAATTTCAACAGAGCGCTGTTTTTCATCAATCCAGAAATGACCGCCATCCGGTACTTTTTCTTCTTTCTGTGCTTTTAACTTCGGTGGAATGCTGTTGATCGCTGCATAAAGCTGGGAGGAGTCTTCACTTTGACCAGAGATAATCAGTGGTGTACGCGCTTCATCGATCAGGATCGAATCGACCTCATCGATAATAGCATAGGTCAGACCACGCTGTTTTTTCTCAGCCAACGAGAACACCATGTTGTCACGAAGATAATCGAAACCGAATTCGTTATTGGTACCGTAAGTGATATCTGCTTTATAGGCTTCAGATTTTTCTATCGGGTTCTGCATGGAATAGATAATCCCGATGCTTAAACCCAAGAATTCGAACAATGGACGGTTTAACTCGGCATCACGTTGTGCCAGATAGTCGTTCACCGTGATGACATGGACACCCTGCCCGCTCAATGCATTAAGATAACAGGCCAGCGTCCCCATCAGGGTTTTACCTTCACCGGTACGCATCTCGGCAATCTTGCCTTCATGCAGGGTAATACCACCAATCAACTGTACGTCGTAGTGACGCATTCCCATAACACGTTTTGCAGCTTCACGACAGACTGCGAATGCTTCAGGAAGTAACTTATCTAGGCTTTCACCCTTATTATATCGTTGTTTGAATTCTTCAGTTTTTGCAGATAAGTCTGCATCGCTTAGGGCTGATATCGTCGGCTCGAGCGCATTAATCTTGTCTACGATTTTACGCATGCGTTTGAGTTCGCGCTCATTTTTGGTACCGAAGATTCCTCCGATCAGACTTGCCAACATGAATAGACTCTCTAAATCTTGCTTGTCAAATAAATATGTTCTTAGTCGTTATTATGGTGCTAGAAATTTGAACTACAAGGGTTTTGCCAGAAAACCAATGAAAAAAACTCATCCTTCGTCCTAGCCCTGAGACCTAAGGCAAAGTAATGTAGCAAATTTTACCCATGCAATATAGTTAATTAGACGACTGATTTGTCTGATTCTGAATCGACAGCCTACTTCTTTATTCGGTTTATTCATAAGAAATTCTAAAAACACTATTTTTAATCATAAAAAAATTGGTTCATATTTATTCTCATCGACACATTACAAGATCAATTGAGGCAAGAAAATGAGTTTACGTTTAGGCGATACCGCACCGAATTTTGAACAGCAATCTAGCGAAGGCTTAATTAACTTTTATGACTTTCTAGGCGATAGTTGGGGCATTTTATTTTCACATCCAGCAGACTACACACCTGTATGTACCACTGAACTGGGCTTTACCGCGAAACTGAAAGACGAGTTTACAAAACGTGGCGTGAAAGCGATTGCGCTTTCTGTTGATGATGTTGAATCGCATCATGGCTGAATCAAAGACATTAATGAAACTCAAGGTACGACCGTTAACTTCCCGATCATTGCTGATCAGGACCGAAAAGTGTCTGAGCTGTATGGTTTCATTCACCCAAATGCCAGCGAAACCCTGACTGTACGTTCTCTGGTAATCATTGATCCAAACAAGAAAGTGCGTCTGATCATTACCTACCCTGCATCAACAGGGCGTAACTTCCATGAAGTATTACGTGTAGTTGATTCTCTACAGTTAACCGACAACCATAAAGTCGCAACCCCGGCTAACTGGCAACATGGCGATGATGTAGTGATTGTACCTTCACTGAAAGATGAGGAAGAAATTAAACAACGCTTCCCTAAAGGTTATAAGGCAGTAACTCCATACCTACGTCTTACGCCACAGCCTGAGCGAGGATAAGCGAAGCACTGCTTCGCCCGAGCGCAAGAGCCATAGCTATGCTATGGCTGGTAAGGAATTAAAAGGACTCCTTTTTAATTTTGCGCAAGGCAAGCGTAGCGCGCAGTTTCCATTGTACTGCCCTTGCGCAAGACGAGAAGCTATGCTTCGAGTGACAAAACTGAAAGCACTGCTTTTCAGTTTTGCGCAAAGCAAACGAAGTGCGCAGTATTTGAAGCACTGCTTTAATTTGTGACAAGACAAGCGCAGCGCGTAGCTTCCAAAACACCGCTTTGCTTGAATGCAAGACGAGAAGCTATGCTTCGAGTGATAATTTGAAAGCACTGCTTTAGTTATTCGTAAGACAAGCGAAACGCGTAGTCTCTAAAAGGTGGTACTTTTTCGCTCAAGAACCTCAGCTATGCTAAAGTTATACGGATAAGCAAAGTTACTGCTCTTTAACCATGACACCGAAAATTTAGAAAAAACTCTCCACCATGAAAATGAAGATCATCATGCATCAACCATCATTTTCATGTTTAGTTTGATACCCACCGACGAGCCGGGTTTTCGAACTTTTCCCATCAAGCCTGTCTTCGGACAGGCTTTTTTTTGCAAAAGCCGATATGCTGTTGAAGAGAATGATTAAAAAGAGGGTTTAACGCGCAATGAAAAATAATTATGTACTTCTTCTGGTTTCCGCGTTTGTTTTATCTGGCTGTACTCCAGCGCTGCCTGAACAGGAACGCCCAATGCACTGGGGACAGGGACTGCATGAAGAACATAATTTTTATCAGATTAGCGATGAACTTTACCGGAGTGAACAGCCGAGCGATGAACTGACGCCCTTATTAAAACGATATGCCATTAATGTGGTGATCAACCTGCGTTCACGCGATAAAGATACGGATATTTTGTCAAATGAAGACCTCAAGCTTAAACATGTTCCCATTCATACCTGGGCTATGAATCGCGAGGATTTACTGAACGTAATGCAGTTGATTCAACAGGCACGGCAAAATAATGAAAAAATACTTTTACACTGTTATCATGGTTCAGACCGTACCGGTGCCAGTGTGGCCATGTACCGGATTATTTTCCAGAACTGGCGCATTGAAGACGCAGTACGGGAAATGAAGCATGGCGGTTATGGCTTTCATTCCATTTGGCGCAATATTGAAAAATTATTTATCCCTGAAAATGTAAGATGGATTCGCGAGCAACTCACGAATCCATCTACAGAAACTTCGGTTAAGTAAGAGAATTAACGCTTATCTAGCGGCACCCAGTCATTCACCCAGGCTGATTTCATGTTCAGGCTGGCATCAGACGCGATTTTCTTACGCAGTGCATCTGCTGTTTCACGGTCTTTAGATGGACCGACCATGATACGCACACCTTTAGATGTCTGGCTCTTGGTGACCTTGTAGCCTTTGGCTCGCAGTTTGGCCGCAATGGCATCAGCATTGGCTTCATTGGCAGCCAGGGCCACCTGCACCATCCACTGTTTATCACTTTCACCTTCAAGAAGTTTACGGGCTTTTTCAGCTTCAGCCTTTTTCTTGGCCTCTTCTGCTTTATGTTTCTCTTCAGCTTTGCGCTTTTCTTCTGCCTTACGTTTTTCTTCTGCCTTACGTTTTTCTTCAGCAGCTTTATGCTCAGCTTCTTTTTTCTTTTCAGCCGCTTTGTGCTCTTCCTCGGCCTTACGTTTTGCTTCAGCTGCCTTATGCGCTTCTTCAGCTTTACGTTTCTCTTCTAGCTTACGTTTTTCTTCTGCAGCCTTCTGCTCTGCCTGTTTCTTGGCAGTATCAGCTGAAGTTTGGGCTTTTTGCTGCTCAAGTTTCTGCTGTTCTAACTTTTTTTGTGTAGCAGCCTTGTCTTCAGCCAGACGTTTTTGCTTCGTCTGTTCATCTTCTGCCAGCTCAGGTGGAATATTGTCTGAACTTTGCTGTCCCATACGATGGGCATTCAAAGCGGCATATTCTTCAGCCGCACGACGTGCTGCATCTGCCTCAGCCTGCTGCTGCATGGCTAAAAATTCAGCTGCACGAGCTTCCTGTTCAGCTACTGCTTTTTCGCGGTCACGACGCTGCTGTTCCAGCAGACGTTTTTCTGTTTCCACATCGACTGTTAAAGAACCTAATGAATTGTTGACTGTATCTTTTGATTCTACTTCTGCAGCCAGTGCCGGGTTTTGCTGACGATCCTGATGAATTTCATTTTGGCCTTTCAGGAGTAATGCTGCCAATAAAACACCACCACCTAGTAAAACAACGCCACCCATCCAGCGTTGTTTGTTATTCATTGACATTCTTCCAAATACTCCCATACCGCTTCTAAGGTATGAAATGATCCACATACCAAAATCAGCTGATTATTCTCTGTTTCATCCAGCGCTGATTTAAAAGCTAATTTTACATTGTCAAATTGTTCTATCAATTCACCTTGCAATGCATCAGTCAAAAGTGTGACCTCTGCCGCACGTGGCACAGATAATGGTGCAATTTTCCACAAATGAACAGTGTCTTTCAACAACTTGACGACAGAATTTATATCTTTATCTGCCAGCATGGAAAATACACAAATGACTTCTTTATATTTCTTTTTGTAATTTAAATAATTGCGTAATTGTTTTAACAGGAACTCTACCCCATGCGGGTTATGTCCGGCATCAAAAATTACGGTCTTATTCTGAATTTCTCGGACTTCAAAACGTCCCGGCAATTTAGCTGCCTGAATTCCTTCCGCAATCGCTGTCTGGTTGACTTCCAAACCACTCAGCAAGATCGCTGCAACCGCTGTCGAAATATTATCCAGCGCCAGTGAACCTGTTGGCAATTTTAAAGTCGTACCCGACGATGCAAAAGCCCAGGTTTTGCCATCTTCAAAGGCTTCATAGAAATAATCACGGTTGATAGCATACAACGGCGCATTGCATTCAGCAGCTTTATCCAGAATGGCTTGCGGAATATCTTGCTGACCACCAAATATCACGGGAATATTCGGACGGATAATACCAGCTTTTTCAAAAGCAATTTTTTCAATGGTATCACCGAGCCAGTCGGTATGATCCAGTCCGATATTGGTGATGACTGCAACATCCGGATTAACCACATTCACGACATCCAGACGACCGCCTAGTCCTACTTCCAGCACCCACACATCACACAGTTCATGTTTAAAAATCACAAATGCAGCAAGTGTGGTTGCTTCAAAGAATGACAGGCTTAAATCGCATTCGCGACGTGCCCGATCGACTTCAACAAAAGCATCAATCAGCAACTGGTCTTCGACTTCAACCCCACGTAATTTCACCCGTTCATTAAAACGATATACATGAGGAGACTGATACAGTCCGACCTTAAAACCCTGAGCATTGAGAATGGCAGCCAGAGTCGTGGTCGTTGAACCTTTACCATTGGTTCCGGCAACCGTCAGGACTTTAGCCTCCGGATTGATCACGCCCAGCTTTTCAGCCACAGGAATAACACGTTCCAGGCCTAAATCAATCCCCGTAACGTGAACATGGCTCCAATAATCGAGCCATGTATCAAGTGAATCAGTTGCTAATGGTGCTGTGTTCAAGGCAGGTTCATCAATTTCGTGATAATACGATAAACTGTATCACGTAATGCATGACGGTGAACAATCTGATCGATTACACCATGATCAAGCAAATATTCAGCACGCTGGAACGGTTCGTCCAGTTTTTCACGTACAGTTTGTTCGATCACACGTTTACCCGCAAAGCCGATCATGGCTTTCGGTTCAGCCAGATGCACATCACCCAGCATGGCTAAAGACGCAGTTACACCACCATAAACTGGGTGGGTCAATACCACCACATAAGGCAGACCTGCTTCTTTCAAACGCTGAATCGCTGCTGAAGTACGTGCCATTTGCATCAAAGACAGCATACCTTCCTGCATACGTGCGCCACCAGATGCTGCAAAACAGATCAGAGGTTGATGCATTTCAATCGCACGCTCCGCTGCCTGCACAAAGCGGTCACCCACTACAGTGCCCATAGAGCCGCCCATGAAGTCAAACTCAAATGCGGTTGCAATCATTGGCACGCCTTTCAGCAGACCTTGCATTACGATCAGTGCTTCAGTTTCACCTGTTTTCTTTTGTGCTTCCGACATACGGTCTGGATAAGCTTTGCTGTCGACAAATTTCAGTGGATCTTTGGCCGTAAATTCCTGACCCATTTCAGTCTGTACCTGATCAAAGAACCAGTTCAGACGGTCACGTGCTTTCATTTTCAGATGTTCATCGCATTGTGGACAAACATAAGCATTAAATGACATTGCAGTACGTGTCACCAAAGCATGACATTCAGGGCACTCAATGGTTGGCTCTGTGAATGTCGCTTTTAGGGTGGTTTGCTCATCAGGTACATGAATGCCCGGAACAATACGCTCCGTCCATGGGGTCGATGGGCTCAGAATTTTGCCTGATTTCACTTGTTGACTCATACTATAACTCATCGAGCGCTGCTCGAAGCTCCTTGACTTTATTCACCGTCGCAATAACGGCTTGTTCTGGCGCGAGGGTTGCAAACTGTTTTACAAACGCACTTCCCACAATAACTGCATCGGCAGCAACACCCATCGCTTTCGCAGATGCAGCATCACTGATACCAAAACCCACGCCTACAGGAACATCTGTCTCTGCCTTAATTTTCTGAATACGTGCAGCGGCTTCAGATACATCCAATGTCGCAGCACCCGTCACACCTTTCAACGACACATAGTAAATAAAGCCACTGGCCTGTTTCACTACATGCTGAATACGCTCATCAGTTGAGGTCGGAGCCAACAGGAAAATCTGATCCATTTCATATTTTTCCAGCACCTGCCCCAAATCTTGAGCTTCTTCAGGAGGAAGATCGACCAGAAGCACGCCGTCGACACCGCATTCATAGGCATAAGCCACAAACTTTTCATAGCCAATGACTTCAACCGGATTGAGATAACCCATGAGTACCACTGGTGTTTCGCGGTCTTTCAAGCGAAATTCTTTCACCATGTGCAGGGCATCCAAGGTATTAGTGCCACCGGCCAGCGCGCGTTCAGCGGCCAGAGCAATCACCGGACCATCTGCCATTGGATCTGAGAAAGGAAGACCCAGTTCAATCACGTCGACGCCAGCGTCCACCATCTGGTGCAGCAAAGGTACGGTTACCTCTGGATGCGGGTCACCAGCCATAACATAAGAAACTAAAGCTTTACGCTGTTGAGATTTAAGTTGTCCAAATCGTGTGGCTAAACGTGACATAGGGCTGAGCTTTCCTTAAGGTGTTTCAAACTTGAGACATTGACTATGTAGAAATACAAGACATCGCATTGTAACGCTATTTTTTGTACATTGAACAGTGTGCAACATCGACCTCTGGCATTTCATTTCCTGTGCGAGGATTTCAGAACAACCCGAAGGGATCTATTTACGATTATTTTGATTTTTTTCTCAATGATCAAAGATGCCTAATTTTGGCATTCCCTAAAATGTTGAATATTTAGATAAACTTATTTTTATCATGGAAAAATTAATAAAAATGCAGATGTTAGCGCATTCATTTAAAGTTTTCTGAAATTGCAAAACCTGTTTTATACTAGCCCCATTCTCTTATTTTTTTATCTCCTATGCAGACTGACTCTGAAGGTACAGTGCAGGCACGCGCCATTGCACTGTTGCCGCTTATTGTATTTTTAACCATCTTTTTAGGTAGCGGGATCTATCATTCTCTGATCGGAACTGAATTTGCGTTTTATCAGATTAAAGCGCCTGTTGCTGCCCTGCCCGCGATTATCTTGGCTGCATTAGTGTATCGTGGCAAACTCAATCAGGGTATTGAAGAATTTCTTAAAGGTGCCAGCCATCCTAACCTGATTCTGATGTTCATGGTATTTATGCTGGCCGGTGCTTTTGCCAGTGTCAGCAGTGCGATTGGCAGTGTTGATGCCACCGTACAGATGGGCCTGTCTGTCATTCCTCCGAGTTTTGTCTTACCGATGCTGTTTGTGATTTCGGCATTTATTGCGACGGCGATGGGTACCTCTATGGGAACCATTGCCGCCTGTGCACCCATTGCCTTTGGCTTTGCACAAGTGACCGAGATTCCGGTGGTTTATGCAATTGGCGCCGTGGTCGGTGGGGCGATGTTCGGTGATAACCTGTCCATGATTTCGGATACTACCATCGCTGCAACCAGCAGCCAGAAAGTGCAGTTACGTGACAAATTCAGCGTCAATGTCTGGATTGCTGTGCCGGCTTCTATCGTCACGATTTTGATCTATATCTTCAATACTGGTAGTTCTAGTCCAGTGGAATACAAGGACTTTAACTGGATCCTGGTCCTGCCTTATATTGCGGTCTTTTTACTGGCTTTTAGCCGTCTGCATGTTCTGGCGGTTTTAACCATCGGTGTCGTGTTATCGGGTTTATTCGGGCTATTTGCTACGCCAGATTTCAATATCCTCAAGCTGAACACTTCCATTTATGATGGCTTTGTCGGCATGTTTGAAGTGGCATTGTTATCCATGTTCCTGGGTGGCCTGTCTGCGATCATGCAACGTGAAGGTGGTTTACGCTGGCTGATCGAACGCATCTACGCGCTGACCCGCTTATTTAAAGTGGGCCGTCAGCGGGCCGGTGAAATCGGGATCAGTTTCTTGGTCGTATTTTCGAATCTGTTTGTAGCAAATAACACTGTCGCGATTATTCTGGCTGGTGATATGGCCCGTGAAGTGGCGAAAGAATATGGGGTTGATCCGAAACGTGCCGCCGCCCTGATGGATATTTTCTCCTGTGTGGTACAGGGGCTGATCCCTTATGGCGCACAATTATTACTGGCCTGTTCGATTGCCAAACTTTCTCCAGTCGAGCTAATCGGGGGCGTGTATTACTGCTGGATTCTGGCAATCTTTGCAGTGATCGCGATTGCTTTCCGATACCCTAAATTAAAAACAGCTTAAATTAAGTCATGAGATAAAGCGGCCAATGATGGCCGTTTTTTTATGCCTGATCCTGTTTTAATTGTTTTCTATATTGCAATAAAGTCTTGCCTGTTGCTGCCTTATAAGCGCGGGCTAAAGCGGACTGGTCAGAATAATCCAGTTGTTGGGCGATTTCGGTCAGGCTTAGGGGCTGATGCAATAAGCTTTCACAACGCCTGATCCTTTCCTGTTCCAACAATTTTTTAAAAGAACTACCTTGCTCATTTAGCTGACGCTGCAAGGTTCGAGTCGATACAAACAGTTGCTCGGCCAGCTGTTCAATTTTAATCGCCTGTTGTCTGCTTCTTAGATGCTCCGCAACCACTTTTTGAGCCTGAGTCAAAATACTTTCTACAGGTGGTTTGGCTGCAATCGCTTCTTCAGCTTGACGAATCAATAACTGTAATAACATTGGATCGGCCTGTTCCGATTTCAGGTTCAGTCCCTGTATATCCAGTTCAAAGCCATAATCCTGCTGTGAAAACTGCACTTCCGCAGCATAGAATTTTTGATAGTGAATTCGGGCAATTTCTGGCGCATGAGCAAAACGCACCCGACGCAAGAGCAAAGGATGATCCTGCAAAATAAAACGTCCCAATTGCACCATGGCTGCGATAGTTAGCTCATTCAGCAGGTTATAACGCTCATCCTGATAAATCCAATACAATTCAATACTCTGTGCATGCTGTCTTAGTTGCAATGGGACAAATTCACTCCCATCAATGACCAGTCGCTGAAAACGCATGATGTAGCCGATGATCTCAGGAATACTGCTGCTTTTGGATACCATATAGCCCAGCACACCAAAATGTTCTGGCCGAATACATTGCACAATTTCAAAAATTAACTGTGGACACGCTAGCTGTTTTTGGGTTCTTAACAGGATGCTATTGAGAAAATCCAGCGGAACTTGTGCATCAAAAGGCTGATCAATCAGTCCAATGAGCTGAGGTCGTAGATCTGCAAGAAACTCTGCGGTTAAAGGTTCTATATTTAAGCTACGCAAATAGGTGGCCCATAGTTGGATATAACCATTGGAGATTTTGATGTCCTGCATGAGCGCGTCCCTGTCTCCACTGCGAATGTATATTTTATTTTTCTCTGGCGTAAAATGTATAAAAATTGGCCATATCTGTCAAAACAATTTGTGCAATTCTGAACATACTGTCAGCATCTCCAGAAAAAGAATGAAAGCAGATGAACGCACCTTTAAAATCTTCTGTACAGCCTGTGGTACGCAGTAATCTTGATTTTAAGCTGAGTGAAATTCCGCGTTACTGGTTTGGTGGCGATCCATTCCTGACCCGTATGTTTGATGCACTGAGTCTGACCTTTCCAGACGGTGAACGTTATTTCATTCAGAGTGTGCGTCTGTTCCGTGACCAGATCAAAGATCCAGATCTGCAAAAACGGGTAGCTGATTTTATCCGTCAGGAAGCACAGCATGGTATTGCCCATGACAAGATGAATAACCTGATGCGGGAACAAGGCATGCCGGTTGATCAGTTTATTCAGCGTCTGAACTACATGATGAACTATGACCTGAAGAACCGTTCACCTGAGTACAATATTGCAGTCACTGCAGCCGCAGAACATCTGACCGCGCTCATGGCTGAAACTTTTTATGGACAAAAAGATACTTTAAGAAATGCCCATCCTTTTGTCCGTGCCATGTTTGCCTGGCATGCGATTGAGGAAATGGAACATCGTGATGTCGCTTTTGATGTGATGAAAGATGTGGCAAAAACGCCAGAATGGCTGCGTCAATACACCTTGCTCATCACGACTTTGCTGATGTTTGGTTTTACCATTTACCGTGCCAATGTCATGCTCAAACATGATGGCTTTAGCCCACTGCAACGCTTGCAAATGAATATCCGTGGCCTACCTTGGTTCTTTGGTAAAAAAGGGACTCTGACTCGTATGGGTAAACAGTATCGTGACTGGTTTAAAAAGGATTTCCATCCATCCCAGCACCCAGTGATTGCTCAATATGATGTCTGGGTAAAAACGCTGGCAGAAACCGGTGACCCGATTCAGGCAGGAGAAGCCTTCTGGCAAGCTGCAGAAGATTAAACCTCGAAATCAAAAGCCTTCGAGATTGAAGGCTTTTTTATGAATCCAAAACCTACAAGAAATAAGTTACCACTTGGCATAGTGCTGTTCTAAAAGTCCATATTCATTGACCAGTACAATCTCCTGACCATCTTGCCGGATGGTGCCTGATACTTTTGCCTGCCACTGGCTAAACTGACTGCCGACCAGACGCAGATTCAGATTTTCATAACGGCGCCAGCCCGTATGTACATTCAGGTTCAAGCAGCCATCTAATGACTGGATGTTCCAGCGTTCGTCAGATTCCTGCTGAAACAACACATCCGCCACAGGATAAATTTTACCATTTACCCACAAACAGTTTTCATTGCCAA
This sequence comes from Acinetobacter sp. YH12235, assembly GCF_013417705.1. Classification (NCBI taxonomy): domain Bacteria; kingdom Pseudomonadati; phylum Pseudomonadota; class Gammaproteobacteria; order Moraxellales; family Moraxellaceae; genus Acinetobacter; species Acinetobacter sp. YH12235. The sequence goes on from NZ_VPDL01000014.1 coordinate 18,011, forward strand.
AGCTTTCATTGACGCCGGAAGCGAGATTGATCCCGATACGGTTACGATTGGTATCCCAGAAATTACAAGATAGCCAGAACCAGGCAGTTTCAGGACGCAAAAAGCCGCAGGTATCATCCAGAGAAGCGAAGGTGCGCTCATTAAACTGGATGGTTTCACCCTGCTTATTTACGAAATAACCTTCACAACCCAAAGTGGTCAATTTCTGGGTATAGGTCCAGCCATTGATTCCGGTCGGACTGCACATACTCAGCGGGTCTGTACCTGCACAGAAAATTCGGGCACTAAGCTTGATTTCACCATATTTGGTCACATGGATATAACGCACCCCATTGGCATGCTGGATATCAATCTGAAAGGGAGATTTGTGAAAATAACTATGATTAAATAATGGCTGTTCGTCTAGCACCGTATTGCGCGAGAAGAAATTGATCGCATTCCATTCCTGCACTTCGTTGGTACTATGGTTATAGATGTAGAAAAAACTGTGCCCAGCCCAAGCGATATCCGCAATCGCAAGGCCAATTGTATAATGTTCGTGTTGAATACTACAGAATTTAAATTTTTTATATTTTAGTTGTTTACGCCATCCCTTGAGTACATCACCATAGGGATTTTTGTACTGGTACGCATTGTAATCAATACTTTTTGGAATTTCTTTGAAACGTCCGTAACGTGGTTGTCCATTTTCCTGAATTAAATCCATTAAGACATTCCATCTCAATCAAAAACTATTTTTGCTTGAAGCTATTATGCCGATTATTGAGATTTGATAAAGAATTTTTTAAAACCGTTCGTCAGCTCTTCCGGCCAATTCTGCTTAAAATAACCATTTTAATTTTCTGAATGAGAAACTGATTTTTTGCTGTTTTATCCAGAACTTGTATAATTTTTATACCACTTCCAGCCAGATTGATCCTTCCTCTTCATCTTTAAAAATTTTCTTATCTATAAAAATAAAAAAATCGTACTGAATAGCTTCAATACGATTTTTTTAATCCACCTTACTCTCCTTTTAGATAGGAGGGTTTTCACCCCTCTTTGAAAAAGAGGGATCGGAGAAAATTTTACATCTCAACCATTTCTACGCCATCAATACGGGCAACAGTCATCAAGTCTTTATCACCACGACCAGAAACGGTCGCAATAATGATTTGATCCTTGTCCATGGTTGGGGCAAGTTTAGTGACATAAGCCATCGCATGTGAGCTTTCAAGCGCAGGAATGATCCCTTCGATCTTGGTTAGATCACGGAAACCTTGTAACGCTTCCTGATCATTGATCGGTACATAGTTCACGCGTTCCATATCTTTCAGGAAGCTGTGCTCCGGACCTACACCCGGATAATCCAGACCGGCAGAAATTGAATGCGTTTCAATGATCTGGCCTTCTTTATCAGACATCAGATAAGTACGGTTACCATGCAGTACACCGACGTGACCCGCATTCAGTGGTGCAGAGTGCTTGCCAGTTTCGATCCCTAAACCTGCGGCTTCAACACCATACATTTTCACATCCTGATCGTTCAGGAATGGATAGAACAAACCCATTGCATTTGAACCACCACCGACACAAGCAACCAATGCATCTGGAAGGCGACCTGCCTGTTCCTGAATCTGACGGCGTGCTTCACGGCCAATAATGGACTGGAAGTCACGAACCAATTGTGGATATGGGTGTGGACCTGCCACGGTACCAATCACATAATAAGTTGAGTCAACGTTGGTAACCCAGTCACGCATCGCTTCGTTCATGGCATCTTTTAATGTTTTAGAGCCACTTTCTACAGGAACAACTGTTGCACCCAGCAGACGCATACGGTAAACGTTCATCGCCTGACGTTTCACGTCTTCAGCACCCATGAACACCACACATTCAAGACCTAAACGCGCTGCGATGGTTGCAGTTGCTACACCATGCTGACCGGCACCTGTTTCCGCAATAATGCGTTTTTTGCCTGAAAGTTTAGCCAGTAAAGCCTGACCAATCGTATTGTTTACTTTATGCGAGCCGGTATGGTTCAGATCTTCACGCTTTAAGTAAATTTGCGCACCACCCAACTCTTTCGACCATCGCTCAGCATGATATAAAGGACTAGGACGACCTACGTAGTAGGCTAGATCACGGTCGAATTCTGCCAGAAACTGTTTATCATCTTTCATGCGGAAATAAAGCTTTTCCAGATCTTGTAAAGCCGCCATCAGAGTTTCTGACACAAAACGCCCGCCATGGATACCGAAATGTCCACGCTCATCCGGGAATTGGGTATAGTCAATCACGGGCTTGTTGTGATTAGTACTTTGCTGATCCACGATGGACTCCTTGCATAAAGCGTTCTATGAGTTGTTGGTCTTTTATACCTTTTGCGGATTCGACACCACCACTAACATCAACAGCATAAGCCTGTGTGGTGTGAATTGCCTCCTCGATATTGTCCGGGTTTAAACCCCCAGCCAGGATCAAGGGAATATCTAATTGAGGGAAGGTGCTCCAGTCAAAGCTGTGTCCGGTGCCACCTTTTAAATCAGGATGCCAAGCGTCTAACAGTACTGCGCTGGCTCCTGCTGCCTGATAACGTTGAATTTCAGCGACTACGTCCAGATCAGGTTTGACCTGAATCGCTTTGTACCAGCGACGTCCAACTTGCTGGGCAATGGCCTGACATTGTTCAGGGCTTTCATCACCATGAAACTGTAGAATATCCAGCGGAACAGTTTTTAAAATATCCTGGATGTCATCTGCCGTACTATTAACAAATAAGCCCACCACTTGAATATAAGCTGGCACTGCTTTGACCAGCACTTCAGCCTGTGCCTGAGTCACGCTACGTGGGCTCGGTGAATAGAACACGAATCCAATGGCATCACAGCCGGCATCAGCAACAGCTTGGACATCTTCAACTCGGGTGATTCCACAGATTTTGGCACGGGTTCGCATATAGTGTTGGCTCTGATTTACCAAGATATCAAGTAATCTATGAGATTGGGGTGAATCATTGTAATGCAAATCATCGATCTTGCGTAAAGTTCATACGGATTATTCTTGATCTTGATTGTTTAAGTCATAAGCAGACTTTATACTTGCCACAATTTGCAACGAGTCAAGGCCTTAAGGCTTTAGGGAAGTTGGTGCAAATCCAACGCTGCCCCCGCAACGGTAAAAAATGAAAAGCTTGTCTTTATAAATCCTCAGGATTTACACCACTGCATCAATATGTGGGAAGGTGGATAAGTAAGTATGTTTCAATACTGCATTTAAGTCCGGATACCTGCTTGTTGTGTTCTTTAACTCAATCATTCACGGGGAGTGAATGTATGGAGCACATCTCATGTCTATTCCATTTCAACCTACTGCCTTGGTAGGTGCGATCGCACTTGCGTTGGGTTTTACTTCATCTGTTCATGCCGCCGAGCAAAAAGTTGCACAAGCAGCTTTAGATACCATTGTGGTGACCGCTACCCGATCTGAAGAAAAAATTGAAAATGTGCCAGCCCGGATTGCGATTATTGAACCGGCTGTTCTTGAGCAATCACCGATTAAGGCTCTTCCGGATTTATTACAAACAGATCCCAGCATAAATGTGGTGCAGTCAGGTGGGTATGGCCAGCAAACTTCTCTGTTCTTACGCGGGACTAACTCCAATCAAGCTTTGGTTTTACGTGACGGCGTTCGTTTAAATACCGCAACTACCGGTGCAGCTTCTATTCCGTTTCTGGATACTACAGACCTCAAGCAGATTGAAATATTAAAAGGTCCCGCATCCGTGCTGTATGGGACAGATGCGATTGGTGGTGTAGTTCAGTTCGTCACCAAAACACCTGAAAAAACCGGTGCTTTTGTATCTGGCGAGATGGGTGAAAACCAGACTTATAAATCACTGGTCGGTGCAGACCTCACAGAAGATGGAATCTATGCACAGATTCGTGGCCAGATTTTAGAAACTGATGGCACTCCGGTATTCAACATGAATGACAGTCGTGACTATAGCTATGACCAGAAAGGATATAGTGCAAAATTCGGCGTTGAAAAAGAGCGTTATGCTGCATCTCTAGATTACAGCCAGAATTCAGGAAATGGCCAATATAGCGACTGGGGTGTCTTTTCCAGCCAGAATTTCAAAAATGAAATCGTCAATTTAAAAGGTCAGATTCATCCCACTGAAACCACGGCCATTCATGCACGACTTTCCCAGTTTAAAGATGACCTAAATCAGGTCACATCTAACAGCTTTGTACACAGCACGACACAAGAAGCTGAAATCTATGGCAAATGGAATTTTAGCCCGACCCAGAATGTTTTATTAGGTCTGACCCAACGTAATACAGATGCCAAAACCCAAGCTATTGATGAAGACATCAATTCAACTGGTTACTACATTCAGCATCAATACCAGAATCATGGTTTCAGTACCCAACTCGGTCTGCGTGTCGAAGATAATGAAAAATTTGGTACGCATACGGTGGCACAAGGCGGGATTCGTTATCAGCTGCTTCCGAATACCAGCATTTATACCAATATCGGTTCAGCTTTCAAGGCACCCACTTTAAATGATATGTATGCCTTTGGCGGCAATGATCAGCTCAAACCTGAAGAAAGTATTTCTTATGAACTGGGAATTGATCAAAAATTACCATTCAATATTCTGGTTGGCGCATCAGCTTTTCATACGGAAGTCGATCACCTGATTAATTCAACCTGTATCAGCACTTGTGACGGTGACTGGGTCAACACCTTCCCTGTCTATCAAAACCAGAATATTGATGAAGCCCAAATGACAGGTGGTGAATTAACGGCGCAATGGAACAAGGATCAATTTTTTATTAATGCTGGTTACACATACGTCAAGACTGAAGATAGCAAACAGAATACCGAGCTGCTACGTCGTCCGCGTCAGTCTTTGACCTTATCTACAGGTCTACAAAATGCCGATTATGGTCTAAGTGCAGCATTGGTTGCGAAATCGAAAGCCAAAGATTTTGCTCGTGACATTCCAGGCTATGCACGTGTCGACCTGAATGCTTACTGGAATATCAATCCAACAGTAAAGCTCTTTACCAATATTGAAAATGTTGGTGATGTGAAATACAAAACCGTGCATAGTGCGGGCGACCAATACTATGTCAATGGTGGCCGTCTGGCTTCCGCTGGTGTCACTTTCAAATACTAGAACCAGCCAATCTAAATAAATACTTTTGAGAATCATGTCATGCCTATGGCATGATTCTTTTTATTTACAGCATTTAATCATTTAAGGAACTCTCATGGGTCACCGTTTAAGTAAAATTTACACGCGCACAGGCGATTCGGGCACTACCGGACTGGGTGATGGTTCACGTGTAGCCAAAGATGATTTGCGTATCATAGCGCTGGGTGATGTCGACGAACTGAATGCCATCATTGGGGTTTTACGCGCACAAATCGCGGCAAGCAGCATTCAGGATAAAGCGACTTGGGATAAATCTTTAAGCCTGATCCAGCACTGGTTGTTTGATCTGGGTGGTGAAGTGTGTATCCCTGGCTTTAACCTGGTTCAACCAGTCTCGATTGATTTTCTGGAAAATGACATCGATCGTATGAATGAAGCTTTGCCGATGCTGAAAGATTTTATTTTGCCTGCGGGTACTTTAGTTTGCAGTTTTGCTCATCAAGCCCGTGCCGTGTGCCGTCGTGCAGAGCGCAGCGTGATGTCAGTTCACTCACGCGACCAGAATATTCAGGCGACTTCCCTGCAGCTATTAAATCGCCTATCTGACTGGCTGTTTGTGGCTTCACGCACCTTGCAACGTGTTGAAGGTGGTTCTGAGGTGTTATGGCAAAAAAATATCAACGAAACCATTGATCAATAAATCCGCTAAAATGTATTAAATTGCACGGAAAATTCTGCGCCAACAGTATTTGCAACAAAGTGTTTCAGGCGCAGAATATTGCAATACTCCTATCACAACTCTTCATCATTATGTTTTCATCTTCACTTCTTCAGGTTATCGCAGCATGCGCATAATTGGACATCGCGGTGCGCGTGGGGAAGCACCTGAAAATACACTAGGCGGTTTTCAATATATTCAGGATATCGGGATTCGCGCAGTCGAATTTGACGTACGCCAGCTTAAAGACAATGCCCTGATCATCATGCATGATGATAATTTTGTACGCACTACCGGTTTGCAAAAGCCCCTCTACGAATGTAGCCGTCAGGATCTCAGTCAATATAATCACGCAGTAAAATGGTCAGAATGGAACAAGGTCGAAGCCACTCCTATGCTGGATCAGACCTTAACCGTGATTCATAACTTTGACCATATTGAAGTTGAAGTCAAAAGTGTAGCGAGCCAGGCCGATGCTGAAAAAATCACGCTTGAGCTTGAACAGCAGTTACAGGGTTATGAGCAGTCAGTCGTGATTACCAGTTTTGATCCTAAAATCCATCAGGCTTTGCAACAGCAAAATTCCAGTTTAAAACGCGGCCTTCTGATTGAAACAGATGTGAAATATCAGGCGATTGATCAAGCTTTAGAACTTGGCTGTTGTCAGATTGGCTGGATGAATGAGCTGGCCAGCAAAGATATTATTCAGGCTACACAAGCTGCCGAACTCACCATCAGCGTCTGGACCGTAAATGATGTTAATCGTGCCAAAGAATTACGCGACTGGGGTATTCAGGGTCTCATTACCGATTATCCGAAGTTAATGATGCAACATCTTTAAATGACCCAAAATGCAAGATTCTATATATAGATTATTTTTCTTTAAGCCTTGAAAAATAATTTAAAGAAGAATGCCTGTCTGTAATCTTGTTTAACTTTGGGTTACGGGTTTGCTTACAAATTTATTTCTCTGCAATCTAGTAGAAAAAATGAACATTCACTTAACTCATTTTAAGAAAATAAATTTGATTAAAAGCTTCAAAAATCTCAGTGATTTACTCGGAAATCAGAGCCTGTCTAGCCCGCGAAAATGGTAGTTTTCATCCTACTTATTCTGTTACCGATAAGTACAATACAACCGTACAATAATGCTAGTGATGCCCTAGGGGGCGTGCTAATATGAATGACTTAACCGCTGTTAAAATAAACAATAGCGGCCTCTGCTTTTTGTTATACCTTCCCAGGTTCCAGGAGTGCTGTTGGAGATGAATGCTCCCCTACCTCAAGCCCCAATTAACTGGGTCGCTGTGTTTGCTCTGGTAGTTTTACCCATTGTAGCTGTTATCGCGATTCCGTTATATGCGTATCACCATGATTTTAGCCTTGCCGCTTGGATCAGTATGTTTGTTTTGCTCGGCGTTAGCAGCCTGGGGATTACAGCGGGCTATCATCGTCTTTGGGCACATCGTGCTTATGAAGCGACTTTACCTTTAAAAATCATTTTAATGATCATGGGTACCTTTGCCGTGCAGAACAGTATTCTGTACTGGGGTTCAGGTCACCGTACCCATCACCGTCATGTCGATGACGTGGAAAAAGACCCATATTCAATTAATAACGGCTTCTGGTATGCACACCTGGGCTGGATGCTGCGTGACTATCCTGCTGCAGAACCAAACTACAAGAATGCACCAGACCTGCAAAACGACAAAGTCGTTATGTTCCAGCACAAATACTATGTGCCTTTAGTAATTGCAGTACACGCTGCGATTCTCTTGCCAATCGGCTGGGCTGTAGGCGATGTCTGGGGTGTATTATTATTGGGTGGTCTGGTTCGTTTAATCCTGAGCCATCACGTGACCTTCTTCATTAACTCACTGTGCCATATGTGGGGTTCACGTCCTTATACGGATGAAAACACTGCACGTGACAACTTCTGGTTAGCAATTGCAACTTGGGGTGAGGGTTATCATAACTACCATCACATCTTCCAGTACGATTACCGTAATGGCGTAAAATGGTGGCAATATGACCCAACTAAATGGTTAATCTGGACTTGCTCTAAACTGGGTCTGGCTAAAAATCTGCGCCGTATTCCAAGCTTTAATATCAAAAAAGCTGAACTGGCAATGAAGTTTAAATATGCCGAGCAGGATCTGGCGGTATACGGCCATAATGTCAATGAAGACATTATCAATGTGAAAAGTAAAATTGCTCAGGAGTATGAAGCCTTTACTCAAACATTGAATGACTGGGCCAAACTGAAAGAACAGGAAATACAGGTGAAAAAGGCGGCTGTAGCAGAAAAGATTCACCAGATGGATGACAAACTTAAAGTTGAATTCCAGCTGGTTGAACAGCGTCTTTCCCATCATCGTGAAACACTGAATCTGTTAGTACGTAATTTGAAAAAAGCGCCTGTCTCTCAATAAGATTTGAATTCTCAAAAAAGCTCCTGAAATCAGGGGCTTTTTTTATTTTTGTCTGTCTTACTTATACTTTCCTTTTACAACAGTTTTAAACAGAGATCTTTGTTATATTGCTTTTATTGCCTAAATATTTTGACTGCTATGTATTTTAATTCTCGATATCAAACTCTCCCTCCTCGCCTTTACCATCATCAGCCCCCACTGCCTTTAAAAGGTGCTAAAGCGGGACATTTTAATGCTGCGCTTGCTGAGCATCTGCAATGGTCTGAGGAAGATAAAGCACAATGGGTCGAAATCTGTAGTGGTCAAAAAACCTTTGCCGAGTTTGAACCTTTGGCCATGGTGTATGCTGGCCATCAGTTTGGACAATGGGCAGGACAACTGGGTGATGGACGTGGTTTATTGATCGCTCAGATTCTGGATAAAGATCATCAGACCATTGATCTGCATTTAAAAGGTGCTGGTGCAACGCCTTATTCACGTATGGGAGATGGTCGTGCAGTGTTACGCTCGGTGATTCGGGAATACCTAGCCGGACACGCCTTAAATGCACTAGGTGTAGAGTCCAGTAATGCGGTTGGTTTTACCTCTTCCGCTCAAGGTGTACAGCGTGAAAAACTGGAACCGGGTGCAATGCTATTACGGACGTCTGACTGTCATATCCGGTTTGGACATTTTGAATGGATCAATCAGTATCAGCCAGACCTATTGCCTGTATTCACACAAAAATGTATGGAATGGCATTATCCGCAATGTCTGCAAGCAGAACAGCCTATTCTGGCATTTGCCACTCAAGTCATTCAGCGCACAGCAGTGATGATTGCCAAATGGCAACTGGTTGGATTTGCACATGGTGTCATGAACACCGACAACCTGAATATTACCGGTTCAACGCTAGACTTTGGCCCGTATGGGTTTATGGAGCGTTTCCGTCCCAACTGGATTAATAACCACTCGGATTATCAGGGTCGCTATACTTTTCAGCAGCAACCAAGCATCGGCCACTGGAACTTGTGGATGTGGCTGAATAACCTGATTCCATTATGTCCTGAAAACTATGATGAAGAACAATGGAAACAGGATCTGGCCCAATGTCTGGAACATTATGAACCGACCTTCCTGGAACATTATAAGCATGGCCTAAACCAGAAAATGGGCTTACCGAGTTTTCACAAAGACAGCTTTGACTGCGCCATGGCTTTTCTCAGAATCTTACAAAGCGAGCAACTCGACTATACGCAAAGCTTTATTCGCCTGCAGAATCATGAATATGAAGCAATCAAGGATGATTGTTTGGATCGCCGTCAGTTTGAAGCATTCCTGACTCAATATGAAGCGATCCGCGAACATCAGAATACTGGAGAATTAGATGCCGCCATGCAACTCGTCAATTCACACTATATCCTGCGCAATCATATGGCACAGAAAGCCATTGAACTAGCTGAGCGGGATGACTTTTCCGAAGTCGATCGCCTGTTTAAATTACTAAGTCAGCCTTATTTAAAACAGCCAGATCTGGAACACCCTGAAGATCTAGGACCATTGCCGAGTGATGTGCCTGAAGTCATGGTGAGTTGTTCATCTTAATTTATTCACAAGACGACCAAAAACTGTGGATAATTTAAGCATTATCCACAGTTTTATTTCAGTTTATTCACAACTTATGACCCTACATCAAATCTCAACACAGATAGCGATAAGTTTACCTGAAGTCACTGTGACTCAGCCTTTCGGTGAAGGTTGTAAGGTATTCAAGGTGCTAGATAAAGTCTTTATGCTTCAGTTCTATCTCCAAGGCAAAGCTGTCATTAATTTAAAAGTAGCGCCTGATCATGGTGCTATGCTGCGAGATATTTATTCTTATATCTGTACAGGCTGGCATATGAATAAACAGCACTGGATTTCAGTGTATGAAGATAATGAACTGGATGAATCTCTGGTTGAGGATCTAGTACAGAATTCTTATGAATTAGTAATATTGAAATTAAAGAAAGCAGAAAAAGTACGAATTGACTTATTACGAACATTAGAAAAATAAGTCTGGAACTTCAACCTTATAAAATGGCCTCTCATCCATTACAATTATCTTGTTCAATCATAAGATAACGTGATTAAATCAAATAATATTAAGATGTTAAAAATCACTCAAACTATGATTAACCAACACAGCATATTAATTGATTTAAGATCAAAATTAATTGAAATCCCGACAGAACAAAAAGAATGTTTACATCATTTAAGTTATCCATTTATTCCATTCTTGGATGAAAATTTTTATTCATCAAAGAATAAGGTGTTGCTGGTTGGTCAAGAAACAAAAGGTTGGCAAAGTCGATTAAGTAACTTTTTAAATGAAGATATTAATTTCGACACTGTGATTCAAAATAGTGTTCGTCGTCATCAAGAGCTTTACTCTCAATCACCTAAGCATAGTAGTTTTTTACAATTTCTAAAAAAAATTAAAATTCAAAATCATCAAGAACCTATTCAATGGCTAAATTTTTATTTATTTGACTATAAAAAAGCCTCATTCAATACTTTAAGTAAAAATAAAACATATAAGGATATTTTCTTGTATCTTCAAGAATTGTCTATTCTAAATTTATCCCAGCAAATCAAAGATACTCAACCACGTGTTATTTTTTTTGTTGGACAGTACCACAATAATTTCCCTAAATTAGAGGAAAAATTACACCTTACTTCAAATGATCGATTGTTATTAAAAGAACCTATTGATAAATTCAGCATGAAAATTTGGAACGACGAGATTTTAATTCTAAGAGTCCCTCACCCAGCACATTTTAGTCGTATTTCTAATCAAGCTAGAAATGTTGCTTTAGAATATTTTAAAATTTTTGATCAATGTGAAACTATGGCTGAGTTTAAAGAAGTCATTCACCATAAATTAAAGTAATGCTTAGATGTATACATATGAAAATGGACTCATCCGAGTCCATTTGCTAGTTTAAGCCTCTTTCTTCACCAACTTAAACACCCCAAATAACAAGCCAATCCAGACAGGCAACATCAACACTGACAACATAAAGCCTTGCGTCCACATGATATATAAAATCATCAGCATAAAAGCTAAAACAAAATAGTTACTAAACGGCGCAAAGATTGCTGGGAATCTGGTTTGAATCCCCTTTCGTTTGATGGCTTGTCTAAATTTCAAATGAATCAAACTGATCATCATCCAGTTCAATACCGCAGCTGCTACTACAATATAAATCAGGTAACTCAATGCTTTTTCAGGCACAAAGTAATTCAAGATCACACAGCCAAAGATCAGAAATGCTGAGAACAATACCGCAGCCACAGGCACACCATGTTTATTTACGCTCTTAAATAATTGCGGTGCATTCCCTTGTTGAGCCAGCCCCATCAACATACGGCTATTGGCATACATGCCACTATTACAAACTGAAAGTGAAGCAGTTAAAATAATGAAATTCAGTAAATGTGCAGCCCATTCAATCCCCATCTGGCTGAAAATCATTACAAATGGACTATGATCTAAATCACCTAAATTCAGCTGATTCCATGGTACGAGTGAAAGTAATACGGCAAGCGAGCAGATATAAAATAAAAATACCCGAATCACAGTTTGATTCACGGCACGTGGAATGTTCTTGCCAGGATTTTCGGTTTCTGCCGCTGCCATACTAATCAGCTCAATGCCGCCAAAAGCAAACATCATAAAGGCGAGCATATAAAACAGCCCATCAAAGCCATTCGGAAAAAATCCACCATGAATCCATAAATTGCTGATCGAAGCAGTTGAGGTTGCATCAGCAGTGAGGAGCAAATATATGCCAAAGATAATCATTGCAATGATGGCAAAGACTTTAATCATCGATAGCCAGAACTCAGACTCACCATAAATTTTGACATTGGCTAGGTTGGCAAGGGTTACCGCCAAAAAGAAAATGAGTACAGATACCCAGGCTGGAATATGTGGCCACCAGTAATTGATATATTTGCCAATGGCGGTCAGCTCTGTCATTGCGACCAGAATATATAAAATCCAGTAATTCCAGCCGGTTAAAAAGCCTGGAAATTTACCCCAGTATTTAAATGCAAAATAACTGAATGAACCAGTCACAGGCTCATGCACAATCATCTCACCTAACTGGCGCATAATCAGGAATGCAATCAAACCACCAATCAAATAGCCCAGAATAATGGAAGGTCCTGCGGACTGAATAATCTGTGCGGACCCCAAGAATAATCCGGTTCCAATGGCCCCGCCCATAGCAATCAGCTGGATATGACGGTTCTTTAAACGGCGCTGTAGTTGCGGTGTTTCACTCTCCAAGACACGCTCTCATGATGAATAAAAAACCGAATTGTAGCGGGTATCCAACTAATCAACTAATACATAAATTTAAGTTATTAATTATTAAACTTTTATTTTTTGTATCTACTCAGATAAAAGAAATATAAATAATTGATTTCATAATAGATACTAGTTAAAAGCTATTTTACATTTCAAAACTCCATAACTTCTAAATAGAAATAGCTCGTTTTTGATGAATTATTGTGTCGCATTAAACGCCTCATGGTAGACCACTTCTCCCTGTGGAATAGATCCATTAAATGCAATGACTTGAAAATATTCTGGAGGAACATCCTTGAGGTAAAGTTCTGGAAAAGCCTTAAACCCGAAACGACCATAATATTGAGGATCACCGAGCACTACACATCCTTCAGCCCCCAACTGTTGCAGGCGATCTAAAGCTACCCGTATAAGTAAAGTGCCGATTCCCTGTCCTTGTTTTGCAGGTAATACCGAAATTGGGCCAAGACCGTACCAGCCAGTTTCACCTGAAGAGATAGTGACAGGTGAAATAGCCACATGGCCAACCAGCTGATTATTTTCAAGTGCAACTAGAGAAATCGTTAACTGCCCATGCGTGCGCAAAGCATTGACAATAAATTGTTCAGTATGACTTGAATGGTCAGTATTTTGAAAAGCCGCTCGGGTCAATTTAGCAATGGCTAGAATATCTTCTAGCCGTTCATCCCGAATGATGATTTTCATTATTTTGGCTCTCTTATATTGATCATTTTCAGAAATAAAAAAGCGAACAAACCAAGAAGTCTATCCGCTTTTCTTTAACGAATTCGAATATCAGTCTTCAGGATATTCAAAACGATACCCTACACCATAAACGGCCTGAATCCATTCATGACGATTTCCGGTTTCTGCAGCATCTGAAATTTTGCGACGCAGGTTCTTGATATGACTATCAATCACACGGTCTGCCACATCAAAACTGTCCGGATTGATATGATCAAGTAGCTGTGCACGTGAATACACCTGGCCGACATGTTCTAGGAACAGCTCCAGCAAACGGAATTCAGTCGGTGTCAGGTTCAAGGCTTTTTGCTGGTACCAGATACGCTGTTGTGATTTATCCATACGGAATAAATCATTGCTTTCCGGCTCAGCTTTACGGTCTAAACGGCGTAATACGGCTTGCACACGGGCAACCAGTTCTTTTGGACTAAATGGCTTGCAGATATAGTCATCCGCGCCCATATTCAAGCCCAGTACACGGTCAATTTCTTCAGTACGCGCAGTCACCATAATGATCGGCAAGTCTGACTGTTCACGCACTTTACGGCAAATGGTCAGACCATCCATACGCGGCACCATCAAGTCCAGGATCATCAGGCTCGGTTTACGCTGGGTAAAACTGTTATATGCTTCTTGCCCATCATGAAACACGCTGACTTCAAAACCAGCAGCCTCTAGATAATCTCGCACCAACAGGGCAAGTTCGACTTCGTCTTCAACCAGCATAATATGTTTCATGAATATATTTTCCTTTATGGTTTCATTTGTTTAGGAAAGCTCAGTTTGCATCGTAAACCACCTAATGGTGAATGTGCAAAGCTTAAGCTACCACCCATAGCCTGAGTAATTTTACAAGATAAGGCCAGACCCAAGCCTGTTCCACCGGTGGAACGGGTACGCGAATCATCAACCCGATAGAAACGTTCACCAATGCGAGCCAGCTGCTCATCAGTCAGACCGAATGGACTGTCATCGACATATAAGATCCATTCTTTCTCATTCTGTTCGGTATGGATATGTACCTGTCCACCGGCTTCTGTATAACGAATACTGTTGCTGAGCAGGTTGGCTACAATCTGCTTGAAACGGTCCAGATCTAGATCAACTTCAGCACCGTCACCTTCAATAGTCACTTTCAGATCAGCCTGTTCAAATTTAGGCTGGAAGTTCATCAATTCCTGCTGCACCACCTCCCATGGATTTACAGTTGCATAGTAAAACTGTAATTGCTGTGCATCAGCCTGCGCTAGAGCTGCCAGATCCTGAGTCAGTTTTTTCAGGCTGGTTACCTGTGCCAACATCGACGCAAAATGCTCTGGTGTCGGTTTACGGATTCCATCCTGCATCGCTTCAATCTGTGCCTGCAAGACTGCCAGCGGAGTTTTCAATTCATGTGAAGTATCTGCTACCCACTGACGGCGTGAAGTTTCATGCTGATCCAGAATCACTGCCAATTGATTCAGCTCATTAGACAGATCACCCAGCTCATCATTACGTTTCACTTTCACTTGATGTTGATAATTACCGCGAGTCAATTCACGTGTTCCGTTCAACAAACGCTGAATCGGTTTTTTAAAATAAGTTGCCAGTAATAATGCAGCAATCAGACTGGCTAGAATACTTAAACCATAAACTAAAAATAGGTAACGTTTCTGATTACTAAAGAAATTAATACTTAAAGCATCATCTTGGTCTAAAACCGGTTTCAAACCGAGATAACCGACCACCTGGTTTTCGACCATAATTGGACGATAGGAAATCTGCTCATCTGACGCCTCACCTACTACAAAACGCCGTTTGGCATCATAGAGTGACAGGCGTGAACTTAGACCCAGACGGTCTGGCATCTGGATGAACTGCTTCTTGCCGGTAGGCGGCTGAACTGACTGTTGACCGCCATTATTGTCTTTACGGTCGGTTCTAAACAGGTTCTGATTGGAACTAAGTGGAAATCTTAAACCTTCAAAGGGCTGGAATTGTGAAGGCAGGTTAGATGCCAGAATACGCAATTCTTCTTCATTGACTGAACGCGATGTCAGATTTGGTTCAACCATACTTGAAGGCGCTACAGTGGCTAAGGTCTGCTCCTGAAAGTAACGCTGCTGTAAGGCAATATCATACTGACGCCGCAACCACCAGCGCGATAAACGGTCATAATCATCCGGTGCAGCTTCACCTTCAATTTGCAGAATCTGCGCCTGAATGGCGTTACCCCAGTCTTCATATACCGTATAGACATCAGCCAGATTCTCGATTACATGATCCAGCTTCTGCATTTCTACATCCGCCACATAGCGGGTAAAGTTGCGCTGCATATTCAGGTGCAATACGCCCAGACTCACCGTGGTAATTACCAGGGTGGTCAATAAAACAGTCAAAAACAGACGTAATGCAATCGGAATACGGCGAATCTTCAAAGTAAAAATCTCAGTTTTTCTTCTCTATATTCATTATTGTAGCGAACACAGACTTAAAAAACTCTCCATTGTTTCTTCATCTTTATTATTTAATCTTTACTCATCAAAAAGAATCAGCTCTTGAATGGGGTAAAAACATGAAAGCAATGACAAAAATCGCCTTAATCAGTGCCAGCGTTTTATCGATGGGTGCATTGACTGCCTGTCAATCTACTAGCAACGTGAATGAGCAGAAAGATCATTCTCGTATGATGAAACATCATGAAGGTCAAAAACAGCATCGTCTCACTCCAGAGCAACGCGAACAATTCAAAGCCGCTCGTGCAGAACGCATGCAATTGCATAAACAGATTCAACAGGCCTGTGACGGTAAAGCTGTAGGTAGTGCAGTCCAAATCAAGGCGGGTGATAAAACCATTGATGGGCAATGCAAGATTTCTTTCAAACCTGACCATAAAGGCATGAAAGTTCAACGTGGTGAATTCCGTGGCATGCGCGGTGAACATCGTCCGATGCGTGGTGAATTCCGAGGTGGTATGAACCGTGGAGAAGCATTAACGGATAGTCAACGTGCAGAAATGGTTAAACAGTATGATCAGCGTTTATCAGAACGTCAGGCTTTACAAACTGCGTTTGCCAACGCTTGTAAAGGTCAAACTCATGGCAAGGCAGTTCAAGTGAAAGCGGGTACTCAAACTATTGATGGTCAATGTATCGTGCACTTCCAGCCGAATGCACCCCTCAAGATGACTAAAGCTGCATCTTAATCTTCTTCTACGTTTCTTATTCCTTCAAATTCAGGCACCTTCGGGTGCTTTTTTTTATAGCTGACTCCTCAGTCCTCTTTTGACCATTCATGTTCTGCTAATTTCTACAAAAGTCTTTGCAGTCAATATGTTTACTGTTCTGTGCAGATTAATCTTTGACTTTATAGTCACCAAGAAAGCCGCCTGAAAGCTTGTATGGCTGGGCAAGATGTTGCACGATTAGATTCATAGCAATACGTGTCACTGAAGGCACGTTTCAATTAATTTAGGATGATAACGCTGGTCTAAACCAGTATTGAGGAAACCGATATGCCACAATACAAAGCGCCCTTACGTGACATGCAATTCGTTCTACACGAATTATTAAATGCTGAAGAACATTACGCAAAACTTCCTGCGTTTCAAGAAAACGTAAGCCGTGAGTTGGTTGATCAGTACCTAGAAGCTGCAGCTGACTTCTGTGAAAATGAATTATCTCCTCTAAACCAAGTAGGCGACCGTGAAGGTTGTACCTGGAATGACGGCGTTGTAACAACACCGACTGGCTTTAAAGAAGCGTACCAAAAATACATCGAGCTAGGCTTCCCTTCTCTTTCTGCTGAAGAGCAATACGGCGGTCAAGGCTTACCAAATTCTTTAGGTATCACTCTTTCTGAAATGGTGGGTACTGCGAACTGGGCATGGGGTATGTACCCTGGTCTATCTCATGGTGCAGTTCGTACTTTAGAACACCACGGTTCTCAAGAACAAAAAGACGCTTACCTGCCTAAACTGGTTTCAGGTGAATGGACAGGTACCATGTGTCTAACTGAATCTCATGCAGGTTCTGACCTCGGCATCATCCGCACTAAAGCTGAACCACAAGCTGATGGTAGCTATGCAATCTCTGGCGAGAAAATCTTTATCTCTGCTGGTGAACACGACATGGCAGAGAACATTATCCATATCGTACTTGCTCGTCTGCCTGGCGCGCCTAAAGGTACTAAAGGTATTTCTCTGTTCATCGTACCAAAATTCAACCTGAATGCTGACGGTTCAATCGGTGAGCGTAACGGCGTACGTTGTGGTTCAATCGAACACAAAATGGGGATCCATGGTAACGCAACTTGTGTCATCAACTTCGATAACGCCAAAGGCTTCCTGATCGGTCCTGAAAACCGTGGTCTGAACTGCATGTTCACCTTCATGAACACTGCACGTATCGGTACTGCTGTACAAGGTCTGTCTGCATCTGAAGCGGCGTTCCAAGGCGCTTTAACTTATGCCAAAGACCGTCTGGCAATGCGTTCTCTTTCGGGTCCTAAGGCACCTGAAAAAGAAGCTGATCCAATTATTGTTCATCCAGCTGTACGTAACATGCTTTTAACTCAAAAAGCATTTGCTGAAGGTGGTCGTGCACTGGTTTACCTGTTGGCTCAATATGCTGATGTGGTTGAACAAGGTACTTCTGAAGAAGAGCGCAAGTTCGCTGACAATATCCTGTCGCTATTAACTCCAATCGCAAAAGCATTCCTGACTGAAACTGGTTCAGAAGCTGCGAAACATGGTGTTCAAGTCTTCGGTGGTCACGGCTTTATCTCTGAGCATGGCATGGAACAAATCGTACGTGATACACGTATTGCCTGCCTGTACGAAGGTACGACTGAGATTCAAGCACTGGATCTGTTAGGCCGTAAAGTACTGGGTACTCAAGGTGCGATGTTGAAAGACTTCACTAAGATCATCCACAAATTTGCGGAAGCGAACAAAGACAATTCTGCAATGAAAGAATTTGTTGAACCGCTTGCGGCATTGAACAAAGAATGGGGTGACCTGACCATGCAGATTGGTATGCGTGCGATGCAAAACCCTGAAGAAGTGGGTGCAGCTGCAGTAGATTACCTGTACTTCTCTGGTTATGTAACACTGGCTTACCTGTGGGCTCGTATGGCACTGGTTGCTCAAGAGACTCTTGCTGCAGGTACCACTGATGCAGACTTCTACAATGCTAAATTGACGACTGCACGCTTCTACTTCAAGAAAATCCTGCCACGTGTTCGTTCACACGTTGACGTGATTGCAACTGGTGTAGAACCGCTTATGTCTTTAGATGCTGAACATTTCGCATTCTAAGCTGATGCAGTTTTAAATGCATAATAAGAAAAAGGACGGCCATCTTCAGGCAGTCCTTTTTCTTTATAAAGAGTTACAGAATTAACCTTTAGTCGTCTAACATTCAGATTTTTAATGCTTTAGACTGAGCCAAAACAATCCAATTAAACAATAAAACAGGTGACATACTATGCCAATTTATAACGCGCCACTTGCTGACATGAAATTCATCCTGAATGATGTTTTCAATGCAGAACAGTTCTGGCAGGCCAATGAAAATCTTGGCCACTTGGATACTGCCACAGCAGAAGCCATTCTTGAAGAAATGGCGAAGTTTGCGCAAAACGTCATGCTTCCTCTGAACCGTACCGGTGATGAAGAAGGCGCAAAATATGAAAATGGCAATGTCACCACACCTGCTGGCTTTAAAGAAGCATTCAAACAATATGCTGAAGGTGGCTGGATCGGTCTGGGTGCCGATGCAGAATGGGGCGGCCAGGAAATGCCGAAAATGCTTACCGTACTTTCTGATGAAATGCTGTTTGCAACTAACCCATCTTTCATGCTCTACCCGCTTCTTTCTGTGGGTGCAGGTATGGCTTTAAACAGCTATGCATCTCAAGAGCAAAAAGAAACCTACCTTCCTAAAATCTACTCTGGCGAATGGTCAGGCACCATGTGCTTAACTGAGCCACATGCCGGTACTGATCTGGGTATTATCAAAACCAAAGCTGAACGTAATGAAGATGGTACGTACAGCATTACTGGTACCAAAATCTTTATCACGGGTGGTGACCACGATCTTGCTGAAAACATTATTCACCTGGTGCTGGCAAAAACACCTGATGCGCCTGCCGGCTCTCGCGGTATTTCCCTGTTCATTGTACCAAAGTTCCTGGTCAATGAAGATGGTTCAATTGGTGAACGTAATCCAGTTGGTCCTGGTTCAATCGAACACAAAATGGGGATCAAGGCCTCTGCAACATGTGTAATGAACTTTGACGGTGCCAAAGGTTACCTGGTGGGCAAAGAAAATGAAGGTCTGGCCGCCATGTTCGTGATGATGAACTACGAACGTCTGTCTATGGGCATCCAGGGCCTAGGCGCCTCAGAATTTGCTTATCAAAATGCTGCGCAATATGCGACAGATCGTTTACAGGGTCGTAGTGCCCTTGGTGCTCAATCACCGGCTAAACCGGCAGACAGCATTTTAGTACATGGTGATGTACGTCGTATGTTGCTGAATGTTCGTGCGAACAACGAAGCATCTCGTGCATTTGCGGTGTATGTCGGTCAGCAACTGGATATCACCAAGTTCTCGACTGATCCTGAAGCCGTAAAAAAAGCCAATGACCGTGTGGCACTGTTGACACCAATCGCGAAAGCTTACCTGACGGATACTGCATTCCAGGCAACCCTAGATGCACAAATGGTCTTTGGTGGACATGGTTATATCCGTGAATGGGGTATGGAACAATGTATCCGTGACCTGCGTATCTCACAGATTTATGAAGGAACCAATGGCGTTCAGTCACAAGATTTAATCGGCCGTAAAACCATTAAATGTGGCGGTGCGTACATCGGTGAATACATCGAAGAAATCCGCGACTTTGCGAACCAGTTAGATGCAGACCTGAACTTCATTAAAGATGCAACTTTAGATGCAGCTACTGAAGTAGAATCATTGACTCAGTTTGTGCTTGAAGCTGCTGGCGAAAATGCAGAATTCCCGAATGCTGCAGCGGTTGATTACCTACATGCAGTAGGCCTATTGAGCTTCTCTTATATGTTTGCGCGCATTGCCAATGCTGCAAAAGACAAAGATGGCGAGTTCTACCAAAACAAACTGGCACTGGCGCGTTATTTCACGCAACGCATCTTGCCTGAACTTGCACTGCGTATCACTAAAGTGAAAGCCGGTTGTGAAGTAGTGATGAATTTCTCTGAAGATTACTTCACGACTCAAGCTTAATCTTGACGTGAATCCATATAAAAAGCCCTGCATCTGCAGGGCTTTTTATGCACTATACTTTTTCAATCAAGATCGTATCTGGTTGCGTCGTTATTTTAGGATTGAAATGCTTATTCACTATTTTAATTCCCCCTTGCGACTCTAAAGATTCACACAGTTCAAGTACCTTCTGCATCTCTTCAGCCTTGATCCCCGTGCCCAGGATTAATTTTTTTCCTGCTTCTAATTGACTAATTTTTGTTTGAATTTTGTCCAACATTTTTTTCTCCTATTTATTCAATGTAGTTCTCATACAATATAACAAGTTAGTGCAAAAAAAGTGCAAAAGTTCGAATAATTTCACTTTTATTTTATTTTTCTCTTTTTGTGCATGATCTTTGCTAGTTCTTTCCTGTTCATATGTTATTTCACATGAAAAATCTGGAGGAGAACATGAGTAAATCTGAGTCTAAAGTAAAAAGAATAGAAACTCTCCTCGACCGTTTTGGCAACCTTGCCGTTGAAAGTTTCCATTATCTTGCGCTGTTTATTATTGGCTGTATGGTGATCTGGTCCGCAGGTCATACCGTATTTGACATCTTGGCCGTCAAACAGTTTGCCACCATTGATGATATTCTTTTGCTGTTTATCTATCTGGAACTTGGTGCCATGGTCGGCATCTATTTCAAGACCAATCATATGCCGGTTCGGTTCCTGATTTATATTGCGATTACTGCCCTGACCCGTTTACTGATTTCTGATATTCAGCATACACACAAAGCCAGCATGGATCAGGTTATTATTACCGGTTCGATTCTGATTTTGGCTTTTGCCATTCTGGTGGTCCGTTATGCGTCCTGGACCTATCCATCCGTTATTCGCGACAAGCATAGCGAAAAGCCATTACCAGAAGGTAAAACTCCACGACCTGAGGATGATGAGTTGGCATAGTCATAGAAAAGTTCCCCTTTGCAAAAGGTGAGAAGCACTGCTTCGCAAGAGGGTAATTAATCACCCCTCCTAACAAGAGAGGGAATTTCTTTTAACGGTTATTCATCAACACATAACGACCATTTTCATAAATCCAGTAACTTCCGCGTGGTGGTGCCGGCAATCCCAAACGCTGCCAGTCAGTAATCACTGTATATCTCGAACTTTCAATGTAGGCCACATTTGGATCACCATTAACCCAACTATAGCTATTGGAATTCTGGTAAATCGTGGTCGGTGCCTGATACTGGATATTGAACCCGCTTTGGCTCTGTGCAGGAGGATAATAGCCGCCATGGGATGGACGTTGCGGATAGTAAGGCCGCTGCGAATGAGGAGGTTGCGGTGCATAATGAGGACGTGATGGAGGACGATGTTGAGGTTTAGAACGATCAACACCAGTATAGCCTACCCAGGCATTATCCGCCCAAGCGGGCACCGCAATACCAAACAGGAATGAAGCCAGCAATGCACCTGAAGCTAATTTTTTCATAAGTGCGTCCTCCAAAGATTTCTGACCATATTTTAACCAAAATCCATGCAGAAAATATGGATAAATTCCCTGCTGCTGCAAAGTTTTGTAATTGATTCCATGACTTTAACAGGCTTGCGTGATGAGCGCTGAAGTGCGTATGCTAATATCACTTTTTTAATGCTTTGAGTTGCATACTGTGTCTGATTTAAATTTCGATCGTTTATATGAATATTTTTGCAAGGTACCCAGTGTTCAAAAAGGACTGATTGATAGCTATGGCTCAGATGGGAAACAGGCCTGGTGGTTTAAATTTCAGATCAACGTTGATCATCCTTTAGCATGGCAAACTGTGCAGGAACTGGGTCATGTCCTGAACTATATTTCTAAAAATGAGCGCCTGCCGACTCAGTTTCTTCCAGTTTCTCCACCGCCTTATATGAATGGTGTCGCTAAAGATTTCCTGTCTTGGGTCATTCAGTGTAATCATGCCGACTTCCCACCAGATGTAGTGTGCGACTGGCTAGAAGCACGTTTGCCAAATCCGGTGGATGATGAATCTCAATGGAAAATCAAGACTGATATTTCTGAACTGGATGAGCTGACAGATAAAGAACTGGATCAACTGGTTCCGCCGAATCCAGAAAAATAACTCCCCTCATCCCAACCTTCTCCCATAGGGAGAAGGAGTTCCCTCTCCTTTCAGGAGAGGGCTAGAGAGAGGCCAATCAAAACGTCGACCAACCACTCCATTCCATAAAACGGTATAACCAGTATTTCCAGAATGACTCTTCAGCATATTGAGCATAGTCTACGCTCATGGAACGGCCATTCAAATTAGACCAGGCCGTATTGAAATACTGCTGCGCATCGCTAAAGACTTCCGCCTGAGGCTGTCCCACCACACGCAAATTGGTTTCCAGATTATAATTTTTCAGATTACGTGCCGTGAAATTGGCGGAACCTAAAATCATTTCAGCTTGCTGGGCACCATATTTCATCAGAATTTTGTTATGACATTGCTCGCCTTGAGTATTACACCAGCGTACCGGAATACCAGCTTTATGCAGTTCTGAAGCCACCTGCCGGTTAGGAATGCCATTTTTTTCACGACCAAATGCATCTTTATTTGGATCAAGTAAAACCCGAAGTTTCACTCCGCGCTCATGCGCTGCAATTAACCCTTTCACAATCTTACGTTCTGACAGATAGAACATGGCCAGATCAATCTGCTCATCTGCTTTCGCCGTTTCAAGCAGCTTTAGAACTCCCTCATAAATGGCTTTTTCAGTTAGCACCTGAACTTGAGGCTGTTTTTTTTCTGCTTCAAACTCACCTGCAATCACAGCCGGCATATTGGCTTGAGACATGATCCCGACCGCCTGTTCTGTCGCAAGAATATCAATCGCTGTTCTGCCCCAGACCAGTAGACCAATATTGGAGTGCCGTGAACTGCCATCATGTGGGTTCATTGAGGTAACCAGTGCTTTCCAGCCCTGATCTGTATCCACGACCAGTGTTTTACGATGATTGGCTTTGAAATTAAACAGGTCGAAATAACTGCGTAAGGTCACTTTTTCTGGACCAAATGGATTCGGCAACCAGCCTTTTTCCGGATTATTGCCAATCCCCTGACAGCACAGATACCAGAAACCTGACCAGCTTGGATTAGAAGCACGCAGCGGTGTCAGATTGGTTTCGATTACATCTACTCCCGCCTGACGCAGTTCACGATAATGCTGTGCTGTAATTCCACCGTAGACAGAATTAATCGGATCGGTAATAAATTTGATTTCCACTTCAGGCTGCATTAATCGCTTGTTAAGTAAGGCCTCTGTGAGCTGTTTGCTGAGTGCCTGATGTTCCTGTTTAGAGGCACCGGTCTGCTGATTAAACAGAAACATATCCAGCACGATCAGGGATTTTGCTTCCTCAACCATTTTCAGCATTTCATTAAAAATCTGATGATCCAGTTGTTGCTTGCCCTGTGCATCCAGATAAGTCTGATCGACCAGAAATTTCACCTGTGCATGGCGCAGCTTACCCGTGTAATTCAGCCCTTCAGGTAAGGGTTTATAAGTATGATAAATTGCTGAAGCCAGATAACTGGCCATCAGCACACCAATGATCAAGGCCGCATAACGGCGGTTTGACCAGTTCAGTTTATTGTGAATTCGTTGAAAGATACGCATAAGAAAAAACCTAACCCAATATACTCAGGCTAGGTTTAATCTGATGATTTTTCAAGTCTATTTCAGTGACAGTACTTGGATTCGGTCAGTTATTTCATCTGAATCCTAGAAATCATATTGTACGCCGACTGTGAAATTACGTCCGACTTGCGGAATATTCGACAGGAATGAGCTATGCGAATAGACCTGATCATCCAGCAGATTATTGGCTTTGAAATACACCCGATAAGCATTTTTATCGGCAATCGTATTGGCATAGCTTAGGCCAAGATTAACCATATTGTAGCCTTGGGTTTCATCTTCATAACTGGCGATCTTGTCCTGATTAAAGACATGATAATACTCAGCCAGACCTGACCAGCCATCGGCAAAGTCTGCTTCAACCTTGGTTCCTAAGCGGCCTGCCGGTACACGTGGGGCATTCTCGCCTTCGATTTTACCGCGCACATAGTCACCAAAGACACTGAGCTTATACATGTCATTGATCTGATAACCAGCTTGTGCTTCCGTACCATAGAATCGAGCTTTGTCTTGTGTATAGTCGACCAAGCGGAAGTCACCTTCACTATCAGTCGTTGAACCATAAATGTAGTTATCAAACCAGTTGTGATAGACATGCACATGATAGTCTAGCTTATCGCCTTCATAATGCAGACCTAATTCAAGATTATTTGATTTCTCAACATCTAAATCCTGATTCCCACGCTCATAAGTATTGGTGGCAAAGTGAACCCCATCTGCATAAAGTTCTTGCGCCAAAGGCAAACGTTGCTGATGCGAGCCAACCACAGAAAGCTTATAGTTTGGCGCAAATTCCCAATTGGCTGCTGCTGAACCTGAAACACCGGTATCTGAGTAATTTTTTTGAGTTGAATCCACATCAATTTTTTGATGTTCTACTCGTGCACCGAGTTCAACATGCACATCCCCGATCTGTTTGTGCTCAAGACCAAATAAACTATATTTTTCAGTTTTGGTATCTGCCATCAGAACACTACTATGGGAATGGCCCTCATGTTCCTCTGTACCACCGGCAAGATTAATTTTTTGCTGGCTATATTGAGTACCAATGACCCCTTCCCAACCAGCGACTGGTTTATGCACAAGTTCTAAACGAGCATCATAACCTTTACTTTTAAAGTTACTAATGACTTCATTTTCTTCCAGTTCATCGTGCTCATAGTCAGTAAAGCTGGCATGGGCACGCAACTTGTCAAAACCGGCAAATGGGTTATTTAACTCAGTGCGCATATCATAACGATGTGATTCCAGATCAACCCATGGACCACCATGTGCGTGTTCTTCTTCAACTGCATTTGGATCTGGTTGCGGTGCTGGGCCATGTCCGCCACAGTGCAATTCATTACCATGTGGATGACAGTCATGATATTCATGACTATGCCCTGGCAAACCATATTGGTCTTGACGGTTGCTATAAGATAGACCAACAAAACCACGATCATGAATCCATGATCCACCAATATTGACTGTTTGTCCTTCTGCAAAGGTATTATCTACACGGCGGGCTTTTTCACGATGAATTTCTTCAATTTCATTTCCATTTTCATCTTCTTCATGATGAGAATGTTCTGTGAAATAACCTGCATGAGCAATATAGTTATTAGCTTTACGTTTTGAACCTTCTACACGTAGAGCAAAGTTTTCACCAATACCCGCTGTCACACCAGCACTTGCCAGTTTTTCGTCACTACCTGAGTTATAACGCAGGCCGACTGTACCTTCCAGACCATCTGCCGGCATTTGGGTCGGAATTTTTTGATCGGTGGCATTCACCAACCCACCGACTGTACCGGCACCGTAAAGTAATGTAGATGGACCGCGAATCACTTCGACCTGTTTCGCCAGAATCGGATCAACGGTGACAGCATGATCCGGAGACAAGGTCGAAACATCAGCAGTTTCTGAAGCATGCTGCAACACTTTCACACGTGGGCCATCCTGACCTCGAATGACCGGACGACTTGCACCTGTACCAAACTGATTTGAATAGACACCCAATTCATCTGCCAGTGCATCACCAATAGTCGTCGCACGCTCAGATAATGCTTTTTGATCCACCACATGATCCGCAACCGCAAAATCTGCTGCGGTTTGTATCAATGGATGGGCCTGAACCTGGATGGTTTCCAGCGTTTGTACAGCTACTGTCGCTTCTTCTTGTTGTGCGAATGCTGATGGTGTAATAACCGCAAAAATAGAGAGTGTTATTAAATTCTTATGAAAAGACATGACCCAAGCTCAAAATGACTAAAATAGAATAATGTTATAATATAACATTTCATTATTTTTGCAATCGTTTACGATAACCAGTGATATATTTTATTAGAATGCTCTTTGAATATTTTTTATTACATTAAAACATTATTTTTATGCCCTTTACCTTATCGCATGCTGTGCTTGCTCCACCTATTTCACGTTTAAGCGGTAATCGGCTACCGATTGCTGCGTTGGCGATTGGCTGTATGGTGCCCGATTTACATCGACTGTTTACTTCGAGCAATTCAAATATCACGCATTTATGGTCTTCGCTGATTCATCCAGACCTCTGGATTGGGCTGGCTTTCTGTAGCATCTGGTATCTGGTTTACCGGCCAGTGATTTATCGTTTCATTGGCATACAGCATGATTTAAATATTCATAATCTATTTTCAGCGTTCAAATTTATTTGCGCTATGTGTATTGCAGTGATGATTGGGACAGCAACCCATATTATTTGGGATGGTCTCACCCATGTGGATTTTCGAACCTTTGCCTTTTATGACATTCTCAGCCAGCAGTATCAAATTTTAGGACGAACTTATCCTCTACACCGGATTTTACAGATCGGGACTTCTGCTCTCGCCCTGCCTTTTATTCTGTGGATGAGTCTGCATTACTATAAAACTCATCGGCAATATCTAAGCGTCAGTCACAAGATCCTCATCTTTTGCTGGGGTTTATTAGGCCTATCTACGCTCACAGGTTTATTTTCGACATGGGACTATATGCGCTACATTCCGGATGATGCTTGGCGATCTGATCTGTATTATTTTACCGGCCGCTCTATCAATGAATTTAGCCAGGGCTTTTTAATCACTTTTAGTCTGGGCTGTCTGCTATTTTTATTTCTGGATCGTGATCGGCGTATGGGCTAGGAAAATCTCCCACTTCCTGCTTATTCACTTTAAAATGATACTGTTTTTGCCTCAAGTTCTTGTGACAACATGCCCAAAGAGGCATAATCCTACCTTTGCTAAAGGCGGTACGCTGTTTACGTATACGCTTCCTTAACCCATATAGTTGGATTTTTAACGCTATGATGCGAACTCATTACTGCGGTTCTTTAACCGAAGCTCAAATTGACCAGACCGTAACATTATGCGGTTGGGTACACCGTCGCCGTGACCACGGTGGTGTCATTTTCCTTGACATGCGTGACCGTGACGGTCTTGTTCAAGTGGTTATCGACCCAGATACACCTGAAGCGTTTGCAACAGCAGACAAAGCACGTTCTGAATACGTATTAAAAATTACAGGCCGTGTACGTCGCCGTTATGCGGGTACTGAAAATGCCAACATGGTGAGTGGTCAAATCGAAGTATTGGGTAAAGAAATCGAAGTTCTTGCTCAATCTGAAACTCCTCCATTCCCATTAAATGACGAAAATACAAGCATTTCTGAAGAAATTCGTTTGAAATATCGTTTCTTGGACATCCGTCGTCCTGAAATGATCGATCGTTTACGTTTCCGTTCTAAAGTGACCAACCTGATCCGTAACTATTTAGACGATCACGGTTTCCTAGACGTTGAAACTCCGATCTTGACTCGTGCGACCCCTGAAGGTGCGCGTGACTACTTAGTTCCAAGCCGTGTATCTAATGGTAGCTTCTATGCTCTTCCACAATCACCACAGCTGTTCAAACAGTTATTGATGGTAGGTGGTGTAGATCGTTACTACCAAATCGCAAAATGTTTCCGTGACGAAGACTTACGTGCGGATCGTCAGCCTGAATTCACTCAAATCGACATCGAAACATCGTTCATGAGCGATGACGATATTATGGATTTGATGGAAGGTATGACTGTTAAGATGTTCGACGAACTTCTTGGCATCAAATTCGACAAATTCCAACGTATGCCTTATTCAGAAGCAATGCGTGACTACGCTTCTGACAAACCAGACTTACGTATTCCTTTGAAACTTGTTGACGTTGCAGACTTGATGCAAGACGTCGAGTTCAAAGTATTCGCAGGTCCTGCTAAAGATCCTAAAGGCCGTATCGTTGCGCTTCGCGTTCCAGGTGCGGGCTCACTGCCACGTAGCGCAATCGATGAATATACTAAATTCGTTGGTATTTACGGTGCGAAAGGTCTGGCTTACATCAAAGTTAATGAACTTGAGAAAGGTATTGAAGGTCTTCAATCACCTATCGTTAAATTCATCGAGCCAATCGTGCTGGATCTGTTGAAACGTGTTGGTGCTGAAAATGGCGACATCGTATTCTTCGGTGCAGACAAAGCCAAAGTTGTGAATGATGCAATGGGCGCACTTCGTGTGAAAATTGGTCATGATATGAACCTTGCAACTTGCGAATGGGCTCCGCTTTGGGTAGTTGACTTCCCAATGTTCGAAGAAACTGATGATGGTAAATGGACTTCTGTTCACCACCCGTTCACGCTTCCTAAATCAAGCGTTGAAGATGTGAAGAATAATCCAGGCGAAGCATTGTCTGTTGCTTATGACATGGTATTGAATGGTACTGAAATCGGTGGTGGTTCACTGCGTATTTATACTTTAGAAATGCAAAAAGCGATCTTTGAAGCGCTGGGTATTTCTGAAGAAGAGGCAGAAGAGAAATTCAGCTTCTTGCTAAATGCGCTTAAATTCGGTGCGCCTCCGCATGGTGGTTTGGCATTCGGTCTGGATCGTCTGGTGATGTTGATGACTGGTGCATCTTCAATCCGTGATGTGATTGCATTCCCGAAAACCAAAACTGCTGAATGTCCATTGACTCAAGCACCTGCACCAGTTGAATCAACTCAACTGCGTGATTTGGGTATTCGCTTACGTGAAAAACCAAAAGCCGAATCTCAAGAATAATTTCTTGATGATTTGAGTAAAAAAGCCCTGTTCTAACAGGGCTTTTTTATTGCATTGAGAAGCCTGCACGACAGTGGCATAATAGCTTCAGTTTCTATTTTTAGGTAATTTGGCAATGGCGATGCGTCCTGCTGTTCGTAACCGTGGCATCATGCTGATCGTGTTTTCAGTCGTACAATGGCTGTTCATGCGCTATATCCTTGCAAACAACCTGTTTAACCTGGACACCAATGACCGTATTGTGTACTTCTGCCTGAGCAGTATTTTAGGTGCACTCGTCATTTTTGTAGGTTTGATTTATATGGTGCTTAAAGGCAATCCTGATCAAGAATCTTAATCAGGCAAGCTGCACACCATGTACGCATTACTCAAGAACTTCTCCAAACTCCCGTTAAGATTCATTCAAAATTTGGCGAAAAGTGTTGGATCACTTCTCTATATCACGAATTCATCGATTCGCCGTACTACAGAAATTAATTTAGGAATTGCCTATCCTGAACTGTCAGCAACGGAACGCACACGACTGGCAAAACGAAGTGTTCAAAGCCAATGCATGACCTATGCCGAGTCAGTCAAAATTTGGGGTTCTGAACCTGAGTTCGCATTAAAACAAATCCGGAATATTCATCATCCAGAAATTTTTACTGATGCACTGAAAAATCCGAATGGAACTTTGGCAGTCGTTCCTCATTTTGGCACTTGGGAGCTACTTAATGCCTGGGTGAATCAACACACTAGTCCAGTCATCATGTATAAGCCAAGTAAAAATCCTGATGTCGATCGGTTTATGCTCGAAGCACGGCAGCGTTTAAATGCTACCCTTGTTCCAACTGATGAAACGGGAGTACGGGCTTTATTCAAGCATTTAAAACAGGGTGGATTCGCTGCCATTCTTCCTGACCATGTGCCCAAAGAAAGTGGTGGTATTTACTCACCTTTTTATAGACAGAATGCTCTATCCTCTACCCTACTGTCTAAGTTGGCTGCAAAAACCCAATGCTCTGTGATTGGCTTGAGTTGTCTACGTCATGATGATCTAAACGGCTTTGATATTCATGTAACTAAATTATCAATTGATATTCTATCTAAAGACTTACAGCTTTCTGTAGATACCTTAAACAAGGAAATGGAGCGAATGATTAACATTGCTCCAGAGCAGTATTTGTGGGGGTATAAACGGTTTAGGAAAATTGAGGGAAAGAGGTGTTTATATTAATGAATATAATAATAACCAAATCCCATTAATTATCATATTTCTCCAAGCTAACCCATGCTAAAGCTCAGATAGGTATTGATAGAGTCTTTTATTGTTAACATCAGTTAATCCCAAACCAAACTGATCGATAGTTATTTTACGTTTAATTTGATAAAAATCCTGACCCTCTATTAGTTTAGACATTATATTAAGCAATTCTTGCTGATTATAAATTTTATGCCCACAATCAATATCTTCAGCCTCAGAATAAATCTCTCTACTTTTAGATTTATATTCTGACTCATCAAATACATAAAATAAGATAGGCCTATCAAATACAAGATAATCAAAAAATATAGATGAATAATCTGTAATTAAAAAATTTGCTTCTGCAAGGCACTGATTTGGATCATCCTTACTATCTACAAGCACAATATACTTAAATAATGTGGTATCAATATCCACTTTTGTATTTGGATGAAATTTAATTTTAAAAATACAATTATGCTCGGCGCAGAATTGATTGATGAGATTAAAATCTAAAATATCTTTTTGAATAAAGTTTTTCTGATTATCACGCCAAGTCGGTGCATATAAGAACTCAATTTTTTTTGAGGTTTTACTCATACTTTTTAAGAAAATAGATCGCGGATAAGGAAAATTCAAAATCTGTTTTTTCTGCATATGAAATGCAGATTTAAAAGAATATTCATAAACATATTTTGAAGGACATAACACATAATCATGACCTCTGTAAATTTCAGGATGCTTAATCCTACTTTTAAGAGTGTGATTAAATTTTTTAGCTAATGGTCCCTGATGAATATCAAATTCTATTTTTTTCAATGGTATACCATGCCAAAGATTAATACAATTTGCCTTACGACTATATTGATACCCAATATCTGATACATAACAAGTATAAATAAAGTTCTTTGCCGTTAGAGCATGCAGCTTTGCTTTAAAACTACCTTTTAAGTAACATTCATAGCCTAATGATGTCACTAGATTATATTCTTTTTTATTTTTGGCAATCCAAATTTTTCTGATTTTTTGAGGATTATGGCTATCCAAGAACAAATAGCGAGCATTATCACCAAAATTTGTATGGCTAGCAAACACCCATTTTTTCTGGTTTCTTCTTATAAAACCAGAAAAAAAATAAATAATTTTTTTAAATAATTTATCAATCACAAAAACTTTACTCTTTAATAATTTCAATGATTTCAGTCGTTGAAATAGAAGGAGTTCTATGTAAATATACCACTTCACAAATGTCTTGAAACTCATCAAAACGTCCAGCCCAGTCATCCCCCATCACAAGAATATCGGCCTGATACTTTAAAATATATTCTCGCTTCTTTTCCAAAGATTCTTCAAAAAATACATCATCTACGAACTTCAGTGCATGAATAATTTTAGCTCTAGAATTCTGACAATAAATCGGATTTCTTCCTTTCTTATTGAAATTCAACTGATCCGTAGAAATCCCCACAGTAAGATGATTACCTAAATCTGCTGCTCGCTTAAGAATATTTAAATGCCCGATATGAAATAAATCGAACGTACCGAATGTAATAACTTTCTTCATTTTATAACCAAGCAATTATTTAAAACTTACTTTCTGCCCAACCAAAGTATATTTTACTTGCTTGAGTACACGTATAATTTCCAACTGAATTTTTGCCCACCCCTTCTTCTTCTGCTTACGCATACGCGCTTTACGTTCAGCAAGCAAATCACTTGAGAGAACTGTCTTCTTTTCAGGGAATAGCATCATCTCCTGAATACACAGCGCAGGTGCCATCTGGTAAACAGAATGAATTTTCTCTCGGATAAATTCATCAAACATGACTTGATCTAAAGGAATTAACTGGATCTTCCGCACATAATCCAAGTATTTTTTTGCCCCTTTCAAGCTTAAAATATAGCCCGCTGTCCCTAAGTTTTTTCCCATTAACTGAATAATCTGACGCGATCCATTTGCGATATCTATCTTAGGACCACTTAAAAAGACCTTATCGGCAAATGCTTCAAGTTTGATAATATCCCAGTCATTTTGAATCCAGTCATCCTGACTCAGAAAATAGTCAGCATTTTCTCCCAAATATACATCATCTTCAAAAACTGCCAAATGCGGAATCTGCTCATCTACCATTTTTTGCCAGATCGATACATGACTCATAAAACAAGCGAGCTCGCCTGCCGTAATAAAATCTTCATGCACATTTAGAGACATTTTCGCAGCAAGTGGTTTTGCCAAATCCGGAGTTAATGCATCAAAAAATTCAAAACCGATATTCTGTTTACCAAATTCTTTTTGAATGTGTTCACGACGTGCAGTTGCTGTTTTTAGGCTAATTACAATGTTTTTCATACAGATTTACTTACTTTGAAGCCATTAAGTGTCTGAGTGCATAATAGCGATCACGCCACATGCGCTTTTGCTTCTTCAAACCATGGGACAACCCACGATTTTCTTTTTGTTTACGTGATACCCCTTGGGAAGCGACTGTCCCTAAAATATCACTGTCTAAACCTGCAGGTCGAACCAAGGCTGGCCACACACCTAATCCCTTTCCATTTTTACTCAGCCAGGTCTGAAAGAAAATATCGACAGGCATATTTATGTGCTTACCTGCTTCTAAAAATGCTTGAGCACCTTGGCGTGACCAGATCAAACCTAATCCGCGAATTGGAAAATAAAAAGCATGCCACATGCTCATATCTTCAATCTGGGTAATATCTTTCGCCAGCTTTTTCTTTTTGGCTGCAATATTGATTAAGTACCAATCTAATTCTTTATGCTGATCCAGATATTCCAACACACCATCCAGCTTTGTTTTAAAGTCTGGATTAATTTTCATATCATCTTCAAGCACAACCAGATAATCTGTATCAGTATTCAGAAACTTCTCTGCGCAACCATAATGACTCAGATAACACCCCAATTCCGAGTTCATCAGGCTACGTCCAAGAATCTGTTGCGCACCTTGATCATCATAGTTGGCAAATTCAGTTAAAGCCTTGCCGCGGCCATCGACTGCAGAGAAACGCTCAAAAGGCCAGTGCACTGCATCTAGTTGCTGAGTCGCCCGTTCAAGCCGTTCATGACTACCATCCAGATTAATCAGATAAGTAATTACTTTCATCATGAACCTCTAAGCTAAAATTGAATTTGGCAAATAACCAGCCAGTTTTCTCTGCATGGCATTACTGATCTGCTTTGCATCTGCTGGCTTCAATTGATCCAGACTCTGGATACAACCATATTTTATTGCAGAATTATCTAAAGCTGAAACGAAACTGTCGAGGCTATCTTCATTTTTCAGATAAGCCAGTTCAATATCCGGCTTCAGCTCAGCTTGCTGCTTTTGAATCTTGATATGATTCATCAGTGAAATGGGATTAAGCTGCTCTACACTGCGGAACTTGTATTTAATCTGGGTTTCCAGCAGCTGCGGATGTTCCAATAAATAATCTTTCAAAGCATAACGATCGACAATATGTGGATAATGATGGATCTCAAAAAACTTTTTGAAACCCAGGATATCTGCCCCTAACATTTGTGCAATCATGTGCTTCGGCTGAATCGGCTTGCCAAATTGACGCTGCAAAAATTGGCGATATTTTAACTTTGTTTTCAACGCAAAACTGCTTTGCCAGTGGCCATAGATCACCAAATGATTACCGTTTAGAAAATCTTCTGGCTGCGCAGTTGAATTAAAGAAAAAGTCATCATTCAAATAAATAAAGTAGTCTGATAATCCTTCAATGTTCCAGAGCATACTTTCAATGGATCGGGTATTGAAAGTGGGCAAATGCTGCTCATAACCTCTAAAAATTTCCCGATGATCCACTACACGAATTTTATCGGCAGTACACAGGCCTTGTGCAGTAAATTCATCAATAAATTCTGGGCGCTGGTTATCGGTCACTACAAAAATATTGCGGCAAAAAGGTACATATTTCAGGATTGAAGCAATGTTGTAGTAGATTTCATTATTACTGGCGAAACGGGTGTCACTGACTGCATCTGATGCATCTTCACCAGTCAGATATTTATGCCGTTTCTTTTTTAATTCCAGATCATTGCCATCCACCCAGGCAATTACAATATCAATTTGCTGCTGCATTTACTTCATCACTTTAAAATAGGTACCGGATTGCTTAATTACTATACTTAATAATTATTGCCACGCATCCTTGATCCATTGCGATGGCAGAACATAACGGTACCATTTACCACCGCCGCCGTTAATTGCGTCAGGTGGATTGATTTCACCATGGAAAATAATAATTTTGACGCCTTCGGGCTTCACAGGCGGCTTGAAATAAGCCATTGGAATTTTTTGCAGGCAGTGATATTTATAGCTCTTGCACCAGGAATCCGGCCAGTAACTCAGTTTCTTTTCCTGATCGACATACCAGGATAAATAAGCCTGCTCATTACGAAACTTCTGACGGATTTCATCAAAATGTTCACGGAAATATGGCATTAAACCAGGAAAAGCTCCCAGCTTGAAACGATAAACCGAGCTATTCCCGGTAATACGCCATGGACGTTTCCAGTCATGAATAATCAGGAAATCACCCGGATGGGTAAAGAAACTGTCAATATTATCGACAATCACAACATCTAAATCGAGGAAAAGTGCATTTCCTTTTAAACCATATAAATCAGGTTCAAAGGTCGATAACTTATTCCAGCCACGTTCAGGACTACCTGCTGGCAAGGCCAATGGCGGAATAGGAAAACATTCAACAGCAGGATCAATGCCCTCGGTACGGTCTGTCAGACACACCATTTTAAAGTCAACCGTAGTATGACGCTTGACCATGTTGTATAAACGATTGACGTACTCTGCCCCATATTTGGTGCCCCACTTCATGCATAGCACAATATTCTGTTCAGACTGTGTATGAGCCTGACCTGACAGTGAGTCGTTTACGTTTTCCTGCATGTATTCATCTTCCACCAGCATTCTGCGCCATATCATACCATCTCTAAAGCAAAGTTACTCCCCCGCTTTTCAACACCTTCATAATACTCAAAATACTTTATGGTATGATATGAAACCGCCTTGAGAACACCACTATTGGCTTGGGCTCTGGCTCCCCTATTAAAAATACATAATCAGGTTGATATGAAAATAGCAGTTGCAGGCACCGGTTACGTCGGCCTTTCCAATGCCATGATCTTCTCACAACATCATGAAGTCGTGGCATTAGATATTATTGACAATAAAGTTGAAATGTTAAATCAGAAGATTTCTCCGATTCAGGATCCTGACATTTTAACTTTTTTAAGTGAAAAGCCACTAAACTTCCGTGCAACAACTGACAAATATGAAGCTTATCAGAATGCTGATTTTGTCATTATTGCGACACCGACGGATTATGATACCAAAACCAATTATTTTAATACCCAAAGCGTCGAAAGCGTTATTCGTGATGTGACCGAGATTAACCCTCAAGCGGTCATGATTATTAAATCTACGGTTCCTGTAGGCTTCACCAAAACGGTTAAAGAAAAATTTAATACAGAAAATATTATTTTCTCTCCAGAATTCTTGCGTGAAGGTAAAGCTTTACATGACAACCTTTATCCATCACGTATTATTGTTGGAGAGAAGTCAGCGCGTGCTCAACAATTCGCAGATATGCTGATTGAAGGTGCAATAAAAAAAGACAGTCCTGTTCTGTTCACTGACTCAACCGAAGCAGAAGCAATCAAGTTATTTGCCAATACCTATCTGGCTATGCGCGTAGCTTTCTTCAATGAACTGGATACCTATGCACAAACGTTCGGTTTAGATACTCAGCAAATTATTGAAGGTGTCTGTCTGGACCAACGAATTGGCAATCACTATAACAACCCTTCCTTTGGTTATGGAGGTTACTGCCTGCCAAAAGATACCAAACAGCTATTGGCGAACTATAGTCAGGTACCTAGCAATCTGATTCAAGCTATTGTGGATTCTAACCGTACCCGTAAAGACTTTATTGCCGATTCTATTTTGGCAAGGAATCCGTCGGTGGTCGGGATTTATCGACTGGTTATGAAAAGTGGCTCAGATAATTTCCGTGCCTCTGCCATTCAAGGGGTAATGAAACGCCTTAAAGCCAAGGGGGTTGAAGTCATTGTTTATGAACCGGCATTAAAAGAAAGCGAGTTCTTTAAATCTGAAGTGATTACTGATTTAGAAGCCTTTAAACAGCGGGCAGATGTGATTATCACCAATCGTCAATCCAAAGATTTGAGTGACGTTGAAGATAAAGTGTATACCCGTGATATTTTTGGAGGCGATGAATGAAAATTCTGGTAACAGGTGCAGCAGGTTTTATTGGATTCCATGTTTCCAAAAAGCTTTTAGAACGTGGTGATGATGTGGTCGGTTTTGACAACATGAATGACTACTACGATCCAGCTTTAAAACAGGCACGTGTAGATCTGCTAACTCAAACAGCGGAACAGCAGTCGGGGCAGTTCGACTTTTATCATGCCAACCTTGCAGATAAAGCCGCAGTTAACAAGTGTTTTCAGGAACATCAATTTGATCGCGTGATTCATCTTGCTGCACAGGCAGGCGTACGTTATTCGCTTGAAAATCCGATGAGTTATGTGGAAAGCAATATTGTCGGTTTTACCAATATCATTGAAGCCTGTCGCTATGCCAAAACACCACATCTGACTTATGCCAGTACCAGTAGTGTGTATGGTGCCAACACCACCATGCCTTTTAGTGAAAAGCATGGTGTCGACCATCCGATCCAGTTCTATGCAGCAACAAAGCGTGCCAATGAATTGATGGCACATAGCTATAGCCACCTCTTCAAACTGCCAACCACAGGCTTGCGCTTCTTTACTGTCTATGGTCCTTGGGGGCGTCCGGATATGGCTCTCTTTAAGTTCACCAAGAACATTATTGAAGGCAAATCTATTCCAGTTTTTAATCACGGCAACCATACGCGTGACTTTACCTTTGTAGTGGATATTGCTGAAGGTGTGATCCGTTCTAGCGATCAAATTGCTGAACCAAATCCAGCTTGGGACAGCAACCACCCTGATCCATCTACAAGCAATGCACCATTCCGAATTTTTAATATCGGCAACAACTCACCAGTGAAACTGATTGAATATATCCATGCCATTGAAAAAGCAGTCGGCAAAGAAGCCATTCTGGACTTACTGCCACTACAACCCGGTGATGTACCAGATACTTTCGCTGATAGCTCAGCACTAGAACAAAGTGTAGGTTACAAACCTTCTGTTTCTGTTGAAGATGGCGTAAAACAGTTTGTTGACTGGTATCGCGATTTCTATCAGGGTTAATTATATTTCAAGCACTTTAAGCTCAATCGAACTTAAGGTGCTGATATAAATAAATCAAATTGCTACTTATTTACCAAAGTAGTCCTAACGTTTCATCCCACTGTTTTGGTTCAATCACCATACGACCCGCATTCGGTGTTAAGGTAATTTCACTAAAATATACAGTATCTTTCGTTAATAAAAAATCTATCCGACTATAACCATACTTAAAACAAAGCTGTTCAGCGAGTTCAAGCATCTTCACAAACTCGACTGGCTCTTTCACATCCAGAGGTGTGTTTTTCTTACCATCTACAGTAAAAGACTGAAGCTCCCACAATGTATTATAAATATTGGAGTACTCAATACCATCTGCACCTGTGATATCCACTTCTATAAACTTAGGTTTCCCCTGAAAACAATGCACTCGACATGTTGTAATCGTCGATTGTGTAATTTGATCTACATATAATTCAACGTATTTTTCAATCATAATTTTGGGAGTGATATTCTTATAATGCCACTCTCTTTTTCTGTAATACATGTTCATACTTAGACTACGATTCATCTTCTTTTTCACATGAGGCATGTCTAAAGTATCTTTTTTTTTGCATATGACAGCACTACCACTATCATGTGTACATTTCAGAACAAATTGCTGTGGTAAAAGATCAAATTTAATGTCTTCAAAATAATGATGAACACCTAGAAGTGGAACTAGGTATTGTGTGCCTATACGATTCGCAACCAAATCACGCACTGCATGCTTATCTGCCAAAACCGTATAGAAAGGACAGCGATCATAAATCATCCGAGCAGTCACTTTTTCATTAAACGTTTTAGGCTCGTTAAAATCAGGGACATACCCTAATTTTTTAATGAATCTTTTCTTTAAATATTGTTTATCTGATACAAATAAACTTCTAACAATTTTTGCCTTATAAATTAACGTATTTAACATTAGAATAAATCATATAACCCTCATTATTATGAGAATTATAACAAATAAAAAAGGACTCGAATGAGTCCTTTTTCTTTATAAATCAACTTATTTTACGTAAGTTAACCAGTGAGCATATTTAGGGTCTTTACCCTGAACTGCATCAAAGTATGCTTTCTGGATTTGAGTGGTGATTGGACCACGTACACCTTCACCAATTTGACGGTCATCATATTCACGGATTGGCGTTACTTCGGCTGCAGTACCAGTGAAGAAAGCTTCATCTGCAATATAGAATTCGTCACGGGTAATACGGCGTTCTACTACTTCATAGCCAAGATCTTTAGCAATAGTAATAATCGATTGACGTGTAATACCATCTAATGCACCACCAGCGATGTCTGGAGTGTGAATTACGCCATCACGTACCAGGAATACGTTTTCGCCTGAACCTTGGCATACATAGCCTTGTGGATCAAGCAGCATTGCTTCGTCATAACCAGAATGTGCCACTTCTTGGTGAGCAAGAATCGACAATGTGTAGTTACCAGATGCTTTGGC
The DNA here is from genome assembly GCF_013417705.1 of Acinetobacter sp. YH12235. Taxonomy (NCBI): domain Bacteria; kingdom Pseudomonadati; phylum Pseudomonadota; class Gammaproteobacteria; order Moraxellales; family Moraxellaceae; genus Acinetobacter; species Acinetobacter sp. YH12235. The sequence continues at coordinate 57,379 of NZ_VPDL01000014.1, forward strand.
CTTACACATGGTCACGTTTGGATGATGGTGTGTGAATGATGAAGTTTTTACACGAATACCTTTCGCCATCGCATCATCACCAAGGTAAGCACCCCAGCTCCACGCTGCAACTACAGCATGAATAGTATTGTCAGTAGCAGCAATACCTAATTTTTCAGAGCCAATAAAAATAATTGGACGTAAATAGCAAGATGCCAATTTATTTTCACGAACCACATCAATTTGAGCTTGTTCTAATGTTGCATGATCAAATGGAACTTTCATTTGATAAATTTTTGCAGAATTGAGCAAACGTTTGGTGTGTTCTTTCAGACGGAAAATAGCCGTTCCATTCGGGGTTTCATAAGCACGGACACCTTCAAACACACCCATGCTGTAGTGCAAGGTATGTGTTAATACGTGAGTTTTCGCCTCACGCCAGTCTACTAGTTGTCCATCTTGCCAAATGAAACCATCACGATCAGCCAAATTCATGCCACAAACTCCAATTTTTCACAATTATTCACTATCCAGTGCAAATACTGCACTTGGATCAATCAGTCTTTGCCATAACTTGCAAACGGTCTTTCGGGTATCGTGCCAGTCGCTTGCAGACACTTGCATGGATTGATTTGCAAGGGCTAAGCGGTGGCTCTCGGCGCGTTCACGGAGATAAGCTTGAATCAGAGCAGTCGCATCGTCGCTGGATAAGCAACCTGATTTTGCGGCATCCTCAAGGATTCTTACATTGTCGGAGTAATGGGCGAGATCTTTATTCGTCCCACTCCAAGCTAACACCGCATACTGTGCCATAAATTCGATATCAACGATACCACCTGCATCTTGTTTTAAATGAAAAATCCCATCTTTTTTTTGCTCTTTGGAAGAACCCAGATGATCTTTCATTTTCTGACGCATTTTCAGAACTTCACTACGTACATGACAGATATCGCGTTTCTGGGTAAGAATTTTACAGCGTAGTGCTTCAAATGTCTCTCTCAGGCTATCTTCTCCGGCAATGGAACGTGCGCGTACCAAGGCTTGATGCTCCCATAGCCATGCATTTTTCAACTGATATTGCTCAAATGCTTTCAGGCTAGTGACCAGCAGCCCTGCTTCTCCAGAAGGACGTAGACGGGTATCGACTTCATAGACACGTCCATCCAGTGTTTGTGTAGTCATCAGTGACATAAACTTCTGTGCTACGCGCATGGCAAACTCAAAACCGCTAATCGGCTTGAGACCGTCCGTATCAGCCTGCTCACCCATATAGTGAATGAAGACCAGATCCAGATCCGAACCATAGCCCAATTCAATGCCACCGACTTTACCATAGCCAATCACGGCAAAAGCTGTATGTTCTATCGAGCAGCGCTGCCCTTCTGCATCCAGCGGAAAACCATGTCGTTTAGCCACAATCTCATAAGCCAGATGCAGCGCAGCATTCACTGAGACTTCTGCAATGTCTGTTAAGGCATCCGAGACTTTCATTAAAGGACTTTCTGCCAGCACATCACTGGCCGCTACCGCAAGTACATTGGATTTTTTAAACAGGCGCAGCACCCGCATCTGATCTTCAACCTGATCAATTTCGATTCTGAGCAATTGCTGACGCAGGCTATCTTCCAGATCCTGACGTTTAGGCAATTCAAAATCCATTGACAGGAACTCATCCAGCAATACCGGATAATGGGTAAGCTCCTCACAGATCCATGGGCTGACAGTCGCCATCTTGACCAAACGCTGTAAAGCGCCCTTGCTTTCAATCAACATCACCAGATATACCGTACGACGCATGACCGATTCAACCAATGGCATCAGGCGGACCAGTGCAACTTGCGGTTTATCTGATTCAAGAATCGCTTCAATCAGGTAGGGCCAAAATGTTTTTAAACGTTGAATGGCTTTGGCTGGCAGTTTTTTTAAGGCATGTCCATGCCAGAATTCATGTACCAGATTTTTCGCATGATCATCTAAAACTTCATTCAGCTGTTGTTCGAGTTGAGAAAAACTTTTGCCTTGAGGCTCTGGTCCATTTTCCTTGATCAAGTGCTCAAACTGGTAAATCACTTTAGCGCGTTTTTGATCCAGCACTTCCATAAAGGCGGACCAGTCTGAAAAGCCCAAAGTATCCACAATACGTTGACGTAAATCTGGCTCAGTCGGCAAACACTGGGTCTGTTGATCATGCAGCGCTTGAATAGCATGCTCTACCCGGCGCAGGAATAAATAGGCATCTTCGAGGTCAGTCACTGCCTGCTCATCCAGCAGTTCAGCCTCATCCAGATGATTCAGGCTGAGCAGACATTGCCGATCCTGCAATTCCAGCTTGGCTCCGCCATAAATCAGCTGAAAAACCTGCACGATAAATTCAACCTCACGGATCCCGCCTGCCCCAAGCTTGATATCGTCTTCAATATTGCGGCGCTGTACTTCACGCTCAATCATTGCTTTCATTTCACGCATGGCTTCAAAAGCACTGTAATCGACATATTTGCGGAATACAAAAGGACGGGTCATATCCAGCAGTTCATCACCTTCTGGACTCGGATTGACGATGCGGGCTTTGATCCAAGCATAGCGTTCCCATTCACGCCCATGCTGGCTAAGATATTTTTCTAGTGCGGCATGACTGATGGCCAGAGCAGAACCATCACCCCATGGTCGCAGACGCATATCAACGCGGAATACAAAACCTTCAGCGGTGATATGGTCTAGCAGATAGATTAACTTTTGCCCCCATAGAATGCAGAACTGCTGAACATCAATGCATTTGCGCCCATCTGTTTCACCCTGTTCATCAAAGGCAAAAATCAGGTCAATATCACTGGAAAGGTTGAGTTCCTGAGCGCCCAGCTTGCCCATCGCAATGATGATGAGGTCTTGAACTTTACCGTTATAGCCAATTGGCTGGCCATATTTGGCGACTAGAGGAATACGGGCAAACTCTTTGGCAGCGCAAATGCAGGCATCGGCGAAATCAGACAGCTCGCGAGTCAGTGTGATGACATCGGTGAGTTGATTGGCATCCTGCCAGATCCAGCGGAACATCAGGCGGGCACGCAGAATACGTAAGCTACGCATCCACATGGTTTCATCGCTGATATTTAATAGATTGGAATAGATTAAGTCTTGAATCTGTTCAGTGCCGAGTGACCCCTGAAACTGATCAATTGCATAATCCTGATTCAATAGATCTTGATGATTGGCCAATACCTGTTCTGCATACTGACTGGCTCTTAAGGTTTTCTGCAATTGTACCGCGTCCATCACTCGGTGATTCCCTCAAAACTTTTATTTAGTTATAGCAGGAGTTCAGGCCGAGTGGGAACGGTTTTAATAGAAATTTATGATTTTCAGGACTTTTCAGTATGCAGATCTTCAAGTACCAATGCCTGATGATCATTGGTCACTTTAGGTAAATGCACAGTAAAGGTGGTTCCAGCGCCTTCTTTAGAATCTACGGCAATCTGTCCATGGTTCAGGTCCACAAAACGCTTACACAGTACCAGACCCAGACCTGCGCCTTTCTCATTGTCTGTACCTTTTAAGCTCACCGTGAGATTTGGTCTAAACAGATTTTCCATCTGCTCTTCAGTCATACCGAGACCAGTATCCTGAACTGTAATCTTGACTTGCTCACCTTCCATTTCAGCAGACAGAATCACCTGCCCACCCTGATCAACTGGAGTAAATTTCAGCGCATTCGATACCAGGTTCTGCAAGACCGAAGTAATCATATTGATATCAGCATGCACCTTGATATCTTCAGGAACCTGGTCAATCAGTTCAATATTCTTTTTCAGCGCCAGACTTTTCAGTACATCACAAACAATTTTAGTGGACTGTTTTAATTCATAATTAATCGGATGATAAACGAAACGCCCACCCTCTGCCATCGCCCAGGTCAACAGACTTTCTAATAAGTTATATGTCGATTGAGCCGTATCATATAAATAATCCGAAATACTCTGGATACTGGGCTCATCCAGAGTATCACGTTCCTGCGCCAGCACTTCCGAGAAGCCTAACAGGCCATGGAAAGGTGCACGCAGGTCATGAGCAATAATCTGGAAGAATTTGGTTTTACTGAAGTTTTGTGCACATTGTTGTTCGTATAACTCTTTTAGTTCAGTATACTCTTCATTCAGTTTGACTCGCTTGACTAAAGTTTCAGCAAATTGCTGAACAATAATAATAGCTTCCTGATCAAACAGTTCAGTCTGATCATCAAAGAAAACCACCTGTCCTAAAGACTGCCCTTGAGCTGATTTTAAATTAAATGCCACCAGCCGCTGATGAGCTACACCAAGGCTTTTTACATGATCTGATAATTCTGCATATGCAGGATGATTTTGATCGATCACATCCATTTCTTGTAGATATTTAGGGATGTCCACATTCTGTGGTACGTGCAAACCGCGAAAACCGAGCGGACAGCTGTACCAGATATAGGGTTCCGTATGGAATCCAATGATACAGGTCTTAACGCCGAGTACTTTACGCGCGACTTTACAGAAGGTGTCTAATAAATTGTCAGAGGTATAGACACCTAAAATGAGAGATATACGGCACGAGCTTAACTGCTCCGTATTCTGACCGATCTCTAGCAGTTTTAGTTCCATGTCTGCCTCTCTGGATGTTATGGAATATAGAATAAAAATTACAACCGACTAAATTGATACAATCAATAACAAAGATTCTATATTTACTCAACGTTAAAATCTCATTTATCGACCAAAGGATTTGTTAACTTATTTCTCTAAAGATACATTGATAGCTTTAATACCTTGATATTTAAATATTAAGAATTACTTGAAAAAATATTCCTCTTATAAAAAATTACATATAATTATTTGAAATTCCTGAATTCATTTCAAATTGTTTCAATATCATCTGAGTTCTGAAATCTAAGGAAGATAAAAACAGCTCATTTTTCTTCTGATCTTTAGGTAAATAAAAGCTTTTGAATTTTCAAATATATAGAAAATGCTTATTATCACTTTCTGAAAAAATAGATCGCCAATAATATTAACTTTAACCTAAATTTATTTCTATTTTTTAAATATTCTTAATAATCATAAAATATTGAGGGATTTAAATAGTTTATTTATGCACTAAAACCAATTTCTTACGTAATCAAAAATATTAAAAGTTTACATTTTTTTACAGTTAACAATGACTTATAGGAACATTCTTGAATTTTCATGGAAAATAAAAATTAATTAGAGTGAATAAAAAAGCGACAAAATGTCGCTTTTCTTTAATTCAGATTACAATCAGTTATCTGAAATCAGGGCAACTTGCTGCACATAGTTAAACAGCTTTTGCTTTGAGGCTGCCACTTCTTCTTCCGGTGCCTGATTTTTTAGATCACGATGCACACGTAAATAATGCTGACGTAAGGTATGACGCTCTGTCGCATTATAGGTTTTGGTAAATTCATTAATTGCAGGATCACCATCTTTCACGATACGGTCAACCCAACGCTGCAATTGTGCTGTCTTTTTCAAACCCTGTTTCGGAGTCAGATAAGACAGAATCACGGTTTCATTTTCATTACGAAGTAATTTACCAATACGTGAAAATTGACGACGGCGTGCTTCATGTGAACTGATTTGCTGGACATCCAGCAAAGCTTCAATCAGACGTTCTTCAACGGGTAAATTTTTAATTTGTTTCGCACTCAGTTCTGCCAACTGTGCGCCTAAAGCAGCCATACGCTGAACTGCTTTTTTCTGTTCGGTTTTACTTGCGCGTCCCTCTAAAGATTCAAAGTCTTCTTCAGTTAAACTGCTCGGTCGACGTGCCACGATTAATCTGCCTCATAAAATTTTGCCGCAAACAGTGCCTGAATTTCAGATAAGGCCTTTTCCTCATCTGCACCTTCAATCACTAAGCGTAAAGTTGTTCCTTTGCCCGCACCAAGCATCAGCAAGGACATAATATTTTTGGCATCAACCAATTTGTCCGACTTGCCAATCTGGATACTGGAACGAAATTTGGTGGTAACTTCAATGAGTTTACCTGATGCACGCGCATGTAAACCTAGTTTATTAATTACGTCAACAGTCGTATCAATCATGACCAGTGCTTCATTTCTCGGTGGAGGACTTGAATAGACCATTTTGCCTCAAGCGCTTTTTTTAGTCTATCCACAATATAAACAGAACGATGCTGGCCGCCAGTACAACCAATCGAGATAGTCATATAATGACGATGACCCTCAGCAAAGGTCGGCAGCCATTTGTCTAAAAAGTGATAAATATCCTGAAACATGTCTTCGACCTGATCACTTTTCTCCAGGAATTCCTGTACTGGTTGATCGAGGCCTGAGTATTTGCGAAGTTCCAGTTCCCAATGCGGATTCGGCAAATGACGGACATCAAATACATAGTCAGCATCTAAAGGAATGCCATGCTTATAGCCAAAAGATTGCAGAATCACAATCAGGTTATCAGTCTGTCCTAGCTTATACAGCAAGGTATGTTTCAGATCATGAACGCTTTTATCGGTGGTATCGATATGCACTGTAGAGCGGAGCTGGATCGGCATCAGCAGGACTTTTTCTTCCTGAATACACTGATGCAAACTCTTGAAACGGGCAGCCAAAGGATGCGGACGGCGTGATGCACTAAAACGGGCAATCAACTCCTGATCCTGTGTGGTCAGATAGATGACATCCACCGTACCATGCTGTTGCAGCTGTTCAAATACATGGTCGAATTCCTGCAAATCTGCACGGGTACTACGAACATCCACCCCAAGCGCCAACTGTTCCAGGTTATTTTCACAGTCCAGCTTCGCCACAATTTCAGGAAGCAAGGCCAAAGGCAGATTATCAATACAGTAATAACCCAAGTCTTCAAGTACCTGCAATGCAGAAGATTTACCTGAGCCAGATTGTCCTGTCACAATTAAAATGCGCTTCATGCCTTACGATCCTTTTACTTATCCAGCTGCATATTTGATCTGCAGATTATCAATCAAACGAGTTTTCCCTAATTTCGCCGCGATCAGAATCACGACATCCTGATTAAATTCATCAATTTTCTGCAATTCCGGTGTACGGGCTTCTACATAGTCCATTACCAGACCTGCATCTGTCAAAGTCTGACGGATACCAGCCAGTGCTTCCTCCAAAGTTTTACCTGCATGTAACTGCTGCTCAGCAGTTTTCAGACTCTGGAAAATAACCGGTGCTGTCGCACGTTCCTGCTCGCTTAGATAGCCATTACGCGAACTGAGTGCCAGACCATCTTCAGAGCGGGCAATTGGCACACCAATCACTTCCAGCGGAATATTCAGGTCTTGAACAAACTGACGAATCACAGCCAGTTGCTGATAATCTTTCTGACCAAAGAAAGCATAGTTAGGCTGAACAATATTAAATAATTTGGTCACCACGACCGCTACACCATCAAAATGACCTGGACGCTGTAAGCCACATAGATCATTGGTGATACCAGACACACTGATATTGGTCAGACGTGGCTTGTTACCATACATCTGCTCTACAGTTGGGGCAAAGACAATGTCACAACCTACATCTGCCAGTAACTGCTGGTCCTGTTCCAATGTACGTGGATAATTATCAAAATCTTCATTTGGTCCGAACTGGATCGGATTAACGAAAATACTCACAACAACGACATCACACAGTTTACGCGCCTCACGCACCAGATTCAGGTGACCCTGATGCAGGTTGCCCATGGTCGGGACAAAACCAATAATTTTACGCGCAGAACGTGCAGGATTGAGCGAAGCAGATAATCCTTGGATGGTTGTTTCTGTTTTCATGTTACAACTCGACTTGGAATGTTTGTTCAGGTGCTGGGAATGAACCATCTAAAACAGCCGCATGATAGGCTTTAAATGCATCCAGAATTGCAGTCGCACCAGACTGTTCTTTCATAAAGTTACGTACAAATTTCGCGGTATGGCCAAAGGTTAGACCAAGCATGTCTTGAACGACCAATACCTGGCCATCAGTGGCTGCCCCTGCTCCAATGCCAATCACTGGAATATGCGGGAATAGTTCAGTAATTTCCTGACCCAATTGTGCAGGCACACATTCCAGCAACAGCACTGCTGCACCGGCTTCAACCACTGCCTTACAGTCAGCAATCAGTTGATCGGCCGCTTCACGGGTACGGGCCTGTAGCTTATAGCCACCAAAGACATGCACCGACTGCGGAGTGAGACCCAAGTGAACACAGACTGGAATCCCGTTACGGGTTAGAACCTGAACGGTTTCCGCCAGCCAGGCACCACCTTCCATCTTGACCATTTGTGCACCGGCCTGCATCACCGTTTTTGAGCTTTGTAATGCATCATTCAGAGTGGCATAACTCATAAATGGCAGATCAGTCATAATCAGTGCATGCTGATTGCCACGGCGTACCGCTGCGGTATGGTAAGCCATATCTTCTACAGTCACAGGCAAGGTTGAATCACGACCTTGAATCGACATACCCAAAGAGTCGCCTATCAGAATACTGTCAACTTCAGCAATTTCCATGGCTTTGGCCATACTGGCGTCATAGCAAGTCAGGCAAGAAAATTTGCGTCCTTCCGCTTTATATCGTCTTAAATCACTGAGACTGATCATGAAGATGTTCCTCTATTATTGAAGTTCTCTCGAACATGCCAATAATTAAAAATTAAATATTTGCCCAATTCGTGCGGTCAAAAACCGTTAAGGTTGATTGCTTGACGATGTCCAGGTCTTTTAATGTGTTTCCATTCAGCTGCAAGTTGGCATCAATATCCAGTAATGGCACCAATACAAAGTCACGTTCCAGCACGCCCACATGCGGTACGGTTAACCGTTCATTTTGAATCTGTTCATCACCATAAATAAGCAGATCCAGATCCAAGGTACGTTCACCCCAATGACGTAGACGCACACGCCCAGCCTCCTGTTCAAAGGCTTGCAGACGATCCAGCAGATCCAGCGGTGCCAGATCCGTAATTAACTGTACGACAGCATTAAAATAATTCGGCTGATCTTGTGGCCCCATGGGTGGGCTTTGGTACAAGTGTGAGGTTTTTACCTGCCCCAAACTTGCCAGCTTTTGCACGGCTTCAGCCAGAATCTGGCGTGAATCGCCCAGGTTACTTCCTAAACCGATATAGGTCACTGTCATTGTGTAGGCCCAAAAATAACCTGGCTTAAATCACGCTGCACCCGTTTACGCTTGGTAATTGGATGGTCTGCACCAATGTCACCGCTGGCACTGGCCGCCACATGAGAAATCGGTTTGCTACGCTCATTCTCAAATTTGGCTTTACGCGCACGACGGCTACGTGGTTCCGGCTCATTCACCAGAGGTTCAATCTCGGTTGCTACATCTTGTGCAGCCAGGCGCTGTTCCAGATGTTCTTCCTGAGAAGCCTTACGACGGCTCTTGGCACGCTGACGATTATATTGAGCAATGGCACGCTCTTTTTCATCGCTGCCCATTTGCTGATAGGCTTCCCACCAGCTTCCCATACCTTGTGCAGTTTCATCGCCTGATTTTTCACGCAGCAACAAAAAGTCAAAGCCGGCACGGAAACGTGCATGACCTGATAATGCTTCAATTTGCTGTGGTTTTGGATTGAGCAAGCGGGTTTGCATTTCCCAGACTTCACGAATGAAAGTTTCCGCAAAGCGTGGAATCACAGTACGGGTAGCCTGACGTTTCAGTACATCCAGTCCTGCTTGCGCACGTGCTTCCGCAGGCACTACCCCTTTAGACAGATAAAAATCACAGCGCTCCAGGAACGGTTGCCACAACAATACCGCATAGAAGAAAGCCGGATTGATGGTCTTGCCAATTGAAATACGCTGATCGGTATTTTTCGCTGCCAGTTCAATAAATGCAGTAATGTTTGGCTTGATATCGGCAAACAGCTGACGCCAGATGCCAAAATCGATCAGCATTGGCATCACGCGATTCAGATGTCCCATAGTGAATAGCTTTTGCGATTCATCATAGAGACGGTGTGGAGACACATCACGTAGAAGCTGGGTCATTTCCGGAGTGAAAATATCCAGAATGGCTTTATCAATACTGAAATTGAGTTTGGCTGCAAAACGTAAAGTTCGCAGCATCCGGACCGGATCTTCCTCAAATCTTAGAGTCGGATCACCCAGTAAACGCAGCGTTTTGTGTTTAATATCATCTACTGCATTGCAAAAATCCAGCACGATACCTTTGCGTGGCTGGTAATACATGGCATTGATCGAAAAATCTCGACGAGCAAAATCCTGCTCAATGGTGCCCCAGTTATTATCGCGCAGGATCATCCCTGCTGCAGAGGTCACCGCTTTTTTAGGAGGCGCACGGAAAGTTGCCACTTCAACCAGTTCACGGCCCGAATAGACATGCGCCAGCTCGAAACGTCGTCCGATAATCCGACAACGCCGTCCGAACACTTCTTTAACCTGAGCTGGTGTAGCATTGGTCACTGCATCGAAATCTTTGGGATTTAAACCCAGCATCAGATCCCGGACACCACCACCTACGATATAAGCTTCATAGCCTGCCTTGGTTAAGGCATCAATCACATCGAGAATATAAGAAGGTAATTGAGCGGTTGATAAACCACATTTTGACGCGCGCAAAGTTTGCAAAAGACGCTGTCTCCTACGTCTGAACGTAAAATTCTAAGATGACGCTAATCATATCGCTTACACCGCTAAAGGGCAATTTGATTATGTCATTCTCATGGTTCAGATGGATGGCTTATTTACAATAAATTCAGCAGGGTTACAAAGCCAGTTTATCCTTGTTTTTGGCAAATAAGGCCGGCCCGATGCCTTTGACCTGTTGAATATCTTCAATTGTTTTAAATTTACCATTTTTTTGCCGGTATTCAATGATCGCTTCCGCTTTCTTCTGCCCGATGCCATTTAACTGCTGTAACTGCTCAATACTGGCCTGGTTCAGACTGATTTTATCAGCAGCTGAAGAGGCGGATAATGCAGGTTTAGCCAGATAATGGTTGTTTTCAGAAACGGGGGTAGCAGCAGCAATTTTCTTCTTCAGGCGTGCATCATGCTGCTGCTGACGTACTTTCCATTCTGCATAATCGGTTGCAGTTGCATGTACTGTTCCAATTGAAGTATAGGCCAGCCAAATGCCTAGCAGGACAGTATTAATCCATGCTGGACCTATGCGATGTTGTACTTTGTTCATGAGCGGCTCTTTGTTTTAATTCTAATTTGGCCTGTTCCCAGAGCTGATCCAATTCAGCCAATGACAGGCTTTCCAGATTGAGTTGCTGTTGTTCTGCCCGATCTTCCATCAGGGCAAAGCGAGTCCGGAATTTATGGATCGTGCCCAATAATGCCATCTCGCTTGAGACACCAAGTTTACGACCAACATTCACCAGTGAAAATAAGCAGTCTCCAAATTCTTCGAGTATTTCATCGGAATTTTGTCCAGCAACGGCTTCTTTGAGTTCAGCCAGTTCTTCTTTCAGCTTGCCATAGGCACCCGCGACATCTGGAAAGTCAAAGCCGATTTTGGCGACATTTTTCTGGATCTCATCCGCCTGTTGCAGTGCAGGTGCATGCTTGATCTCATCCAAACGTGAACGTGGCTTACCCTGTTTTTCTTTCTGCTTGATTTCTTTCCAGAGTACCGAGACATCTTCAGGACTCAGCTGTGCAAACTGTTCAGCCTGAAATACATGCGGATGACGACGAATCAGCTTATCCGTAATCGCCTGAACTACATCATGAAAATCAAAAGCGCCCTGCTCGCTATACATTTGTGACTGAAATACGACCTGTAACAGCAAATCACCCAGTTCATCCCGCACCTCATCAGCTTGGCCAGAGCGCACTGCTGCTTCAACTTCATAGGCTTCCTCAATCGCATATTTGGTTAAAGATTCGGGAGTCTGTTGCTGATCCCATGGACATTTTTCACGTAACTCACGCATGACTTGGAGTAATTGTTCCACCGTAAAACCTCTTCTTTACCAAATAGCCGCATTATTTTGCCTGTTTCTTGCTATGCTCAAGAAAAAAAGACAATAAGGAGATCAAGCACATGCACAGTATATTGATTAGTGGTGCAGCACAAGGAATTGGTGCCGCGACAGCCAGGCTATTTTACCAGCAAGGTTATAAAGTCGGAATTTATGATATTAATCTTGAACAGGCAGAACAATTGGCCCAGCAACTCGGTGAACATGCCAAAGCTGGCTTTCTGGATGTAACCGATTATGCATCATGGGAAACTACTCTATCTGAATTCGCATCCTGGTCAGGTGAAATCAATATTCTGGTAAATAATGCCGGGATTTTATATTCTGGTCCTTTTGAAGAAACGAATATTACTAATCACCATCGCACCCTTGACGTGAATATTAAAGGCGTCCTGAATGGCTGTCATGCTGCTTTACCCTACTTAAAGCAGGCTTCCTTTGCCCGGGTCATTAACCTGTCTTCAGCATCGGCGATTTATGGCCAAGCGGATCTGGCTTCCTATGCAACCAGCAAATTTGCGGTTCGTGGTTTGACTGAAGGACTAGATATCGAATGGCAAAAATATGGCATTCGGGTATTTGATGTGATGCCGCTTTTTGTTAGCACTGCAATGGTGGAAGATATGCAGGCCGAAAATATCAAAAAAATGGGCGTGCATCTAAAAGCTGAGGATGTAGCGCAGGATATTTTCAAACTGGCACAGCTAAAAGATTCAATTTGGCAAGTGACCCATCATCCAGTCGGATTCAAGAGTAAGTTTTTATTTCACTTATCTCGAATGAGTCCACAGTTCGTTAACCGGCTGAGTAATTTAATGATTGCCAAACAATAAGAAATATTTTGGGCTTACTCTACTTTTAAACAGCTTGATGAATCTGAATCGTTGGAAATCTTAGGCCTTTACAGGAATGCTCGCTTTGCCAGGCCACAGTGAGCATGCAACCCGCTAAAATATAATTTTGATAGGCATAAATTCCAATTTCTGGATGTTCACAACGTCCACCATCCTGATGTGGATGGATTTGGGTATTCAGCTCATTGAGGTTTATCCGGATTCCGAGTCCTGAGGCTTTTAGGACCGCCTCTTTGGTGGTCCAGACTTTAAACCAGTATTCAGGATCGTAATCTAATGCCTGCCACTGTTTCAGCTCTTCAGGATGAAAAGCGTGTTGGGCTAGGGCTTCAAAACGTACATTTCGATTAAGTTCTTCGATATCGATCCCCAAATTCTGAATATGTTTGCTTGTTGCTAATCCATAAAAGTTTTGGCTATGCGTATGATTAAAGCCATAGTCTGGATGGGCTGAAAGATAGGGTTTGCCGTATTCGGTTGTAGTAAAGTCCTGCTGGTCAATAACACAACCTAAATGTGCAGCTAGCAACTGATTACGATAGTTATAAATTAATTGTTTACGCTGCTGAATATAGGTTTTCCGATCTAAGTCTTGTAAATGTCTAAGTCGTGGTGCCAGCGCGATCCAATCAATATGAATAATAGACTTCAAAAATAGTCGCCCTTATAAAAAATGTTACTTTTAAGGCCTTCAGTATAAATCAACCTGATTGCCTCTCTGACAAACTATAGGTAATATCTTAAAATATATTTTAATAAAACTTAATTAAAACAATAAAATATACTGTAAATCAAAATAAATAATTGAGCTTTCAAGCTATTTTTAATCGAATAAAAAATAGTTACAATCCAGCTACAATTTTATACATAGAAAAACAGAGGGTCATATGTTTAAGCGAATCATATTCAGTACGACAATTGCTGCACTATCATTTTCAACACAAGCTGGCTCCTGGCTAGAAGCTGCTACTGCAGTTATGGGAGCTAGAAACGGCGCCATCATGGATCAGGCTGAAGCAAATATGGAGCGCAGCCGTGCACAGGCGAATGCTGCTGTTGCACGTGCAGACCGTGCCTATGCTTCTAATTATAATAATGCTTCAAATCAAAATAACGGTGTCTACTCAACAACATACTTAAAAGGTTTAGATTGTACAGATTTGGCAGTAGAAGCGCGCAGTTTTGAACGTACCTTAGAAGCAAGTCAAAATGCACTTAACCAGGCGAATGCTCAAGCCAATAATCCTGTTTCTAAATTGGCAGGTATTGCAAGTGGTGCATTATCTGCTTTTGCAGGTCAATCACAAACAGTTGCGCGCGCAACTGAAATTACCAATGCTTTTACTGGCAATAACAATCAAAATAATATTGCTGCTTCTCAAGCCGATGCTGACGTAGCTTTAGCTAATCTTGAAAATATCCGTATTTATCAAAAAGCAAAAAAATGCTCAATCTAAAATATGAATAAATAAAAAAGCCTGCTTTTGCAGGCTTTTTTATTTAAATATGACAATTAACCACGTTTAAATTTTTTCTCGGCTTTCTTAAATTTCTGTACATAACGACGGCGACGCGCAGCAGTACGTTCATCCAGCTGTGACTTGCGACCTTCAAATGGGTTTTCTGAGGTTTTAAATTCAATTTTTACTGGTGTACCTTCAAGCTTGTACACTTTACGGAATACATTTTCCAAGTAACGGCGATAATCTGCAGGTGTCTTATCTACCTTATTACCATGAACCACGATAGTAGGTGGATTCTGTCCGCCCATATGCGCATAACGCATCTTAATACGACGACCTTGTACAGTAGGCGGTTGGTGCGCTTCAGTGGCATCATTCAGGATCTGAGTCAGCTTCGCTGGTGATACTTTCAGATGTGAAGAATCATAAGCACGGTGAATCGATGGATACATCTCACCGACACCTGTACCATGTAGCGCAGAAATCAGGTGGATTTTCGCCCAAGGAATAAAGTCAAAACGACGCTCTACATCGAGCTTACATTGTTTACGATCATATTCGGACATGTTGTCCCATTTATTGATCGCAATCACCATGGCACGGCCAGCTTCCAGTGCATAACCGATCAGGTGTAAGTCCTGCTCTACAATCCCTTCACGCGCATCAACAACAACAACTACTACGTGCGCATCTTTCATCGCCTGTAAGGTTTTCACAATTGAGAATTTCTCAATCATTTCATCAACCTTACCTTTACGGCGTACCCCAGCGGTATCAATCAGGGTGTATTGACGACCATCACGCTCAAAAGGAATATAGATTGAGTCACGCGTCGTTCCTGGCTGGTCAAACGCTACAACACGCTCTTCACCCAATAGACGGTTTACTAGTGTCGATTTACCTACGTTTGGACGACCAATAATTGCAAGACGTAGACCAGTATTCTTGTCATGTTCTTCTGGACTTTCATCTTCAGGCACATCTTCAAGTACTTCTTCCAGCATTTGCTGTACGCCACGGCCGTGGCTAGCAGCCACTTGCATAGGCTCGCCCATACCGAGTTTATAAAACTCGACCAGAGCAGCTTCAGCATGCACACCATCAACTTTGTTAGCTACAAGAAAAACTTTCTTGCCCAAAGTACGCAGTTCACGAGCGATCTGTTCATCAGATGCCAGTAGTCCGGCACGTGCATCGACCACAAAAATGATCATGTCGGCTTCATGGATCGCAGTTTTAGACTGCTCAGCCATGTAGGAGTCAATACCGCCTTCATTTTCACCGATACCACCAGTATCCACGACAATGAAAGATTTGTTTTGATAGATCGCATCACCATATTTACGGTCGCGTGTCAGACCAGCAAAGTCTGCCACCAATGCGTCACGGCTCTTGGTTATCTGGTTAAACAGAGTTGATTTTCCGACGTTCGGACGACCAATGAGCGCAATTACGGGTTTCATAGATTAACCTTTATTCAATATCAGGCTGTCTAAAAATGGCCTGAACATCAGAAAGTTTTGGAAGAAAAAGGGAATAGGATTAAAGCCTAAAATAAATAAAAACACGGGGCATTGAACATTCAATCACCCCGCGTAAAAAATACGGTTGGCTTATTTTAGCATAAGCCAAACAAAAATTAACGATTCTGCCAGATGCTTAATGCACCCTTGCGTGTAGAAACATAGAGCTGGTTGTCAATTACACGTAAATGACGCACTTCACCAGAAGTTTTAGCACGGCCAATAATCTGCCCTGTTGATGGATTCAGCAGGTGCAATACTCCGTCCAGATCACCTACGACAAGCTCAGTTCCGAGCATTACCGGATTGCTCAGCTGACGATTCAACAACTGATCATTTTCCCATAAAGGCTGACCAGTGGTAATTTCATAAGCACTGATTTTACCATCAGTTTGGGCAACGAAGACGCCATTGCCCACCACTTCCGGACGCTGGATACTGCTGGCATCTTCGCTCCAGATCACCTGTTGTGAAGCCAGATCAAATACAGTCACCTGACCTTGATAGCTGGTGGTCACAATAAACTGACCTGCTACGACAGGATCACCGTCAATATCGATCAAACGCTGAATGTCC
The DNA here is from genome assembly GCF_013417705.1 of Acinetobacter sp. YH12235. NCBI lineage: Bacteria > Pseudomonadati > Pseudomonadota > Gammaproteobacteria > Moraxellales > Moraxellaceae > Acinetobacter > Acinetobacter sp. YH12235. The sequence continues at coordinate 73,759 of NZ_VPDL01000014.1, forward strand.
GAACGACCATCCGAGATTGCAACACGGCGCTGCAATTTAGGCACACCACTTAAGGCATCGATTGCATAAATATAAGCATTTGAAGTCGCAATCAATACATTACGCGCATCTAAAGGCACCGGAGCCGCCATGCCACGCAGGCTAAACTGGACATTCGGTAAATCATAGGTCCAGACCTGAGCGCCTGAGGCCACTTCGTGAGCATATACAGTACCGTCATTAGTGACAGTAATTACGCGACCTGCATGAATCAAAGAAGGCGCCAAGATGGCACCAGTCAATTGTGCAGTCCAGCGTTGTTCGCCAGTCTGCTGATCTAGCGCGATCAATTGGCCTTTGTTACTGCCAACCACCACGATCCCATCAGCGGCTTCAACGCCAGAGCTTAAAGTATCTTTGCTGACTTTTTTCTGCCACAGGCGCTGCTTGCCATTAAAAGCAGTGACTTCACCCTTAGGGTCGATCGCAAATACGACTCCGTTATCCGCATCCAGACGTAAACGTAGCGGATCAGCCTTCTCTGTTGAAGAAACACTGGTCGAAAATACAGGAACAAGTGTTTTAGTCTGACTGATTTTTGGAAGTGGATTCGGTTTTACTTCTGGTACTTTATTGGTCTTACCCGCACAGCCAGCGAGTGCAAGAGTTAAAACAGTTAAAGCACAGGTGATTTTATATGTTCTGTTCATTCAGCTTCTTCCACTTGTGTTTCTATAATTGGGCGTTCGATTTCCGGGTCATCGACCAACACGCCTACGCTTTCGAGCTTAATTTGTAAAATTTGACGTTCTTCTTTACGTTCAATCAAAGCATCCCATGCACTTTGATATACTTTTTTGGCATTTTCAATATCATTTTTGGCAACATAGATATCGCCACGTGCTTCATCGGCGGTTGCTTTAAATGCAGGTTCAGTCACTGCATCCAAAGTTTTCAGGGCTGCATCATATTTTTTCTGTGCTAATTGTGCATAAGCCAGACGCAATTTAACGACCTGAACCAGGCCTTTATCATCAACTTTAGAGTTTTCAACTTTTTGTAATGCTTTCTCAGCGGCAGCGTAATCCTGCTTGTCATAAGCCAGTTTCGCCATGACCAACTGGGTTTGAATCGCTTGAGCTGAATCTGGCGCTTCTTTGACAATCTTGTCTGCAGTTTCAGATAGCTTGGCAAAAGCATCACCATCTGCAGCCTGTGCTTCATCCATCAGTTGCTGAACCTTGGCAGTCTGCATTTGCGATTCCGCCAGGTTTTTCTTCTGCCAATATTCCCATCCGAAAAAGGCAATCAGCGCAACCAGAATCCCGATAATGATCGAAGAACCATACTTCTTCGTGAAGGATTTCAAACTTTCAAGTTGTTCATCATCAGTCATTGCGCTCATGCGATTACCTTTTTCCTAATGTTTTATCGATTATTTTGAAGAAATTTTAGTACTGAAAAATGCGACAAAGTCTGCAAATGGCACAGTAGATTGCTCTGCAGTCGCCAGCTCTTTCACCGTAAAGCTTTGTGCTTCAAGTTCACGCTCACCGATAATGGCCGCATATAAAGCACCGGCTTGATCGGCTTTTTTCATTTGCGACTTCATTGAACCTTGTGAGCCGACTTTCAGACGAATATTACTGCCTGCAGCTTCCAATTGATCACGAATCTGTTCGGCCAATACCAGTGCTTTACCTTGAGAAGCAGGATCGGCAACCAGGAATACTTCGCAATCACGTACTGGCGTATTATCTTCAACCTGTTCCAGTAGAAGCAATAAACGCTCCATCCCCATCGCGAAACCAACTGCAGGTACAGATTGATCCGCTTTGCCTTTCAATTGACCGACCAAGCCATCATAACGACCACCGGCACACACAGTACCTTGTGAACCTAAATGAGTCGTAGTCCATTCAAATACGGTTTTGTTGTAGTAGTCCAGACCACGTACCAGTTTCTGATTGATGACAAAGCTGATACCGGCATCTGACAAATACTGTTGCAACTGGTTAAAGTGTGCCAGTGTTTCTTCACCCATAAAGTCATGAAGTTTTGGCGCATTTTCTAGGATACTTTGAGTTTTGGCATCTTTCGAATCCAGAATACGCAGTGGATTAGTCGTCAGACGGCGCTGAGAATCTTCATCCAGATCCGCTTTATGCGCTTGCAGGAACTCTACCAGTGCCGCACGATACGCCGCACGTTCATCAGACTCGCCCAAAGTATTTAGTTCGAGTTGCACCTTGTCAGCCACGCCCATACGTTTCCATAGACGTGCTGTCATCAGGATCAGTTCTGCATCTTGATCAGGCGTTGCCACACCAAATGTTTCCACGCCAAACTGGTGGAACTGACGATAACGGCCTTTTTGCGGTTTTTCATAACGGAACATCGGTCCGATATACCACACTTTAGGTGTTGCACCACGAAGCAGGTTATGTTCCAGCATCGCACGTACACAGCCCGCTGTTCCTTCAGGACGTAAAGTCAGAGACTCAGGCGGATTACCTTTGTCCAGAAAGGTGTACATTTCTTTTTCAACGATATCTGTGGCATCACCAATCGAACGTTTAAACAGATTAGTCTGTTCAACTATCGGCAAACGGATCTGTTGATAGCCATAGGCATCCATCAGACCTGACAGATGCTGTTCAAGACGTCTCCAAGCTGGGGTTTGCGTTGGGAGAATGTCATTAAAACCTTTGATTGCGACGATTGAACTCATGATCTACTCAGAAAAACTTGTGCGAATAATTTCTTTTGATTTGGCTTCTTCAAGCTCGGAAACACGTTGACGAACCATTGATTCGATTTCATCAACCAGTTGATTGGTATCGATTAAATGGCTCTTTTCACCATTACGATACACCAGTGAGCGCGGACTTGCACCTACTACACCAATATCGGCTTCTTTGGCTTCACCCGGACCATTCACTTTACAGCCAATCACAGACACATCCATCGGAACACGGACATCTTCCAGACGTTCTTCCAGGGTCTGCATCACTTTAATCACGTTAAATTCCTGACGTGAACAGCTTGGGCAGGCAATAAAGTTAATTCCGTTAGAACGAAGACCCAGCGATTTCAGGATATCAAAACCAATCTTGATTTCTTCTTCAGGCTCGGCTGCCAGAGAAATACGCATGGTATCGCCAATGCCTTCCATCAGCAGACCGCCCAAAGCAATCGCTGATTTTACTGAACCGGTACGATACACACCCGCTTCCGTCACACCCAAGTGCAATGGATTATCAATCTGTTTAGACAGCAGACGATAAGCATCCATCGTCAAAAACACGTTTGATGCTTTGACCGATACTTTGAATTCATGGAAATTCAGACGATCCAGAATGTCGATATGACGCATTGCAGATTCCAGTAATGCTTCACCTGTTGGCTCGCCATATTTTTTCTGGATATCTTTTTCCAGTGAACCGGCATTCACGCCAATCCGCATGGAAATGTCGTTATGACGTGCTGCTGCCACGACTTCACGAATCTTGGCTTCTGAACCGATATTCCCCGGGTTGATACGCAGACAGTCTGCACCCAGATCAGCAACAGCCAGCGCAATTTTATAGTCGAAGTGAATATCTGCAACCAGTGGTACGTCAACTTGCTTACGGATTTCACCAAATGCAGCCGCTGCTTCCATACTCGGCACAGAGACACGCATGATGTCCGCACCTGCATCCACACAACGCTGAATTTGTGCAACAGTTGCTGCGACATCACAGGTTTCAGTATTGGTCATTGACTGAACAGTGATCGGTGCATCACCACCGACATAGACAGAACCGACACGGATTTTACGTGTTGGACGGCGCTGAATTGGATTTACGATCATGATTTCGCCCTATCTGCTCACCATTAACGTGATAAACGGAAATCTGCTTTTCCGTTAACCGTATAAGGTGACAATGCAATACTTTCATTATTTAAACTGAGTGATACTGCTGTCGCATCATCCAGTCGGATCTGGAATGGCGCTTCACCGCTCAGCTCTATAGTAGACGCTTGACGGCCAGTGGCCAGCACGTTACCGCCTGCATCTACAATATGCACAGAGGTTGGACGGCTAAAATCAAGCTTAAGCTGATCACCGGACATGGCAGCACCGGCATCCAGATTCAAAATCTCAACATCAGAAGAAGTGTCAGCAACTTCAGCATTATTTGAACTGCTTTCTGACCAGTTCTGGATCATGGCGACCAGTGCACCCAAGATCAGTACTACGACCAGCGCAATCAGACCGCGTTTTAACCATTTGCGGTTACGATCACGCTTTGATCCTGGCAATTTACCCATGATCTTGATTGGAGAATCTTTCAGAGCATGCGTTGCAACCATACCGGTATCATTGGCATAAATTTCATCAAAACGCTGAATCAGGCTAGAAGCATCGACACCGAGATATTTGGCATAGGTGCGGTAATAACCCTTAATAAAAGTCGCTTCAGGCAAGGATTTATAATCATCCTTTTCCAAGGCATTCAGGGTTTTTACCGGAATATTGAGTTCTTTGGCAACGTCTTCAAGCTCACGTTGCTGATTAATACGAATCTTGCGTAAGTACTCGCCTGGACGCTGAACATTTCCTAACGCGTTTGGAGCTACGCTCGAATTATTCGAATCTGAATTAGGATTTACTTCCATACGGCCTCAGTACTGTACTGTAATTGCAAATAACGTTGGTATTCCGGGCTTTCAGGGAACAATGCACGTAATTGATTCACCAATACCTGCATGCCTAACTGATCGCCACTGGCACGCGCAGTGCGAATGCCAATCCAGAGCGCACGGGCACTCTGGTTTTTCTGCCCCACACCACGTACAAACTGTTCATACATTTGAGTCGCGGCCGGGAACTGCTGGTTCAGATAAAAAATTTCTGCCAACTCTAACATTGATATATACGAAGCGCGATTAGCCTGTAGTGCCTGTTTGAATGATTTTTCAGCATTCACCAGATCACCCTGTTTCAGGTAAATCCGTCCCATATTCTCAAGGGCACGAAAACGCTGGTCATAACCTAAGGTTGCGCCGGCAATTTCGAACTGCTCGATCGCATCTTTATAGCGCTCAAGCTGATATAAATAGGTGCCGTAGTTATTTCGTGCCTGGGCATTTTTTGGATCTGCCGAAATTGCACGCTTGAAATAACCTTCAGCTTTTTCAAGATTGGGTTTGCTGCCTTCCTGCTGAAGCAGCACCCCCATCATCATATTGGCTTGCGAATCACGCGGATTAGTTTCCAGTGCCTGATCCAGCGCACGTTTGGCTGAATCCAGATCACCGTTTTTAAGATATTCAACCGCCAACTGAGTACGAACCTTGGTGGCTTTTTCCGGATCCTTCTGACCCAGATCTGGCGTTTGACACGCAGTTAAAACCAAAGACCCACATACTACTGAAACCAAAGCAAGTTTAGATGTCAGACTACTCAATTGGCGACCTCTTGTTATCCTTGTGAGCGCATAATCTCATTGGACTGCGCAATTTTCTTTTTCCACTGTTCCGCACGACGGGTACGGTCAGCAACTTGTCCTACCAGTTGTCCACACGCAGCGTCGATATCATCACCACGTGTCTGACGAATCGTACACACAAAACCGGCATCAGACAAAGTTTTTTGGAAAGAAATAATCCGGTTACGGCTTGAACGGCCATATGGCGCATGCGGGAACGGGTTAAATGGAATCAGGTTAATCTTGCTTGGCAGATCTTTAAGCAGCTTGATCATCTGCTGGGCATGTTCAGGTTTGTCATTTACGCCATCCAGCATTACATATTCGATAGTCACGTGCTTACGCGCACTTTCATTACCATCTTTAGTGATGTAGCGCTGACAAGCGGCAATAAGCTGCTCTAATGGATATTTTTTGTTGATTGGTACCAGCTCATTACGCAGCTCGTCATTGGTTGCGTGTAATGAAATCGCCAAAGCCACATCAATATCTTGGGCCAACTGGTCAATTTTCGGCACGACACCAGACGTTGAAAGCGTTACGCGGCGTTTAGACATGCCATAAGCAAAATCATCCAGCATAATGCGCATAGAATTTAATACAGCGTCATAGTTCAGGAGTGGCTCACCCATGCCCATCATCACCACGTTGGTCACTGAACGCTCACGCTCAGCCACAGGCACTTCTTCCATATAGGAATAGTTGGCCATCCACAACTGACCAATGATTTCAGCTTGAGTCAGGTCACGCTGGAAACCTTGCTTACCGGTTGAACAGAATGAACAGTCTAGGGCACAGCCCACTTGTGAAGAAATACACAGGGTCTTACGTGAGCCGGTTTTGTCTTCTGCCGGAATCAGGACAGTTTCAACCAGAGAGCCCTCACCATCACCGACACGGAACACCCATTTACGGGTACCGTCTTTGGAATAGTTTTTATGCACCACTTCTGGCGCTTTAATTTCACAAATCTTTTCCAGTTTTTCACGCAGCTTGCCCGAGATATTGGTCATCTCGGCAAAATCAGTCACGAAATACTGATGAATCCATTTCATCACCTGACCGGCACGGAACTTCTTTTCGCCCATATCTTCGAAGAATTTTTCCATTTGCGGACGTGACATGCCTAGTAAGTTCACTTTTTCCACAGAATTTTGCTGTGCAGGAGTGGACGGAGATTGTTGCTGTGCATCAGAAACTGCTGATGTAGCGACCACTTCAGTACTCATGTGTATACCTAAACCATGTCTAAAGATGAAAGGAGAAGCTCAATATCTGAGCAAAGAATTATTCAGAGAATAAAAAAACCAGATAAGTATAATAACACTTATCTGGTTTGAATACTGCGTATTAACGAGTACGTGGAGCAATCTCAGTTTGCGCGAAGAAGTAGTTAATTTCGCGGTCAGCAGATGCTACAGAGTCAGAACCGTGAGCAGCGTTTTCGTCGATGCTTACAGCGAAGTCTGCACGGATTGTACCAGGAGCAGCTTCTTTAGGGTTAGTCGCGCCAAGGATGTCACGGTGAGCAAGAACAGCGTTTTCGCCTTCAAGAACTGAAACAACAACTGGACCAGAAGTCATGAATGCAACTAGGTCACCGAAGAAACCACGTTCTTTGTGCTCAGCGTAGAAGCCTTCAGCTTCAGCTTGAGTCAGGTGTTTCATTTTAGTCGCAACGATTTTAAGACCTGCTTTTTCGAAACGAGCGAAGATGTCACCGATGTGGTTTTTAGCAACTGCGTCTGGTTTTACGATAGATAATGTACGTTCAATAGCCATGATTGGCTCCTTAAGTCAATTGTTGACATGAAAATTTGCCGCATTATACCGAATAATGGACTTTTTTCTGCCTTTAAACTGTAAAAAAATTGCTTTTTTCAATTGGTAATTAACGTGCTTCGTCAATCCATGCCATTTGAATGGCTTCCAGAAGCCCTTCGGTTGATTTGGTTGGATCGTCTTCGAAATCAGGAAGTGCACATACCCAGGCATGCAAGTCAGTAAAGCGAACCCATTGCGGATCCACGTCTGGATGCGCTTCATACAATTCAATCGCGATATCGAGGGTATCTGTCCAACGTAAACCCATGTCTATTCCTAAGCCTATTTACTGTGATGTAGTACTTTAGCAAATCTGCAAATTTCTGCGAGTCTTTGCCGGATCATCTTGTGATTTTTTACAACATGATATTAAAAAAAGGTGCCGTAAATACAATCATGGTGGCTACCAGCGCGCCCAATATTGCCCCTACCGCCACATCACTTGGATAATGCAAGCCTAAAACCATTCGGGAGATCGCGACCAAAATGGCAAATGGCAGCATTAAGAACAGCAAAAAAGGCACGATATAACCCAGCACAATGGTCACCATCACTGCATGCAAGGTATGTCCCGAAGGAAAACTAAAATGATCCAGCGGATGCTCACAGAGCCGAATCACCTGATGCACCTGATAAGGACGTGGCCGTACTGTCTTGGTTTTTAAAAGTTTATAAATCAGGGTTCCAACCATACTGCCAAACACCAGATAAACAATCTGTAAGGTATACATCAGACCCTGAATCAGCCAGACGGCAATGAGCATCAAATACCAGAATACGCCATTGCCCAACCGGCTAATGATTTTAAAAAAAGCTGCAATGCGTTCTGAATGTGAAAAATGATTAAGATAAATACAGCCTTTTAAATCAATTTCTAAAAATTTTAGTTTTGCATTCTGAAATTTCATTGTAGAGCTCTTATTGTTTTATGCCCTGTATTTCAGGTTTGGTACGACTGAAAAATAGGGCTTGTTCAAATTGACGCATGAGATAATCGCTATTCACCTTTTTAGTTTGTTAATGTCCGCATCCTTCTGTAATCGTTATAAATCGCTTAATTCAGACATCTAAAGATGAATTCTTACTACTATCCCAACCTACTCAGCCAACTTTTCCGATCATGTTGCAGCTGTAAACAAGTACATCCATGATCATTAGCGATCACTGCTCCACCGCTGGCCATCGCCTCCTGCACTATATTTTCTAACCTTTCAATCCGACCTATCTGAACTGTTAATAGATGATTTATGTATACTGGCATTCATTGAAATACGTCTGGATCACTACATTCAATTCATTCTTTGAGAATACTAGCCTTTAACAAAACCTGAGAAGGATCGAATGTGTTTTGAGTATAGTGCAGTTATAGCACCCAAGACTTTGGTGAAAATGTATCTGTAAGCCGCTTCTTGCCTTGCTCTTACTCAAAATTCGGCTATTTCCAAGCATTTAAAAGTTAATGAGATATAACTATCTATACTTTTAAGTATGGGGCTCGGGTGTGACTGTTTTATGAATTGATTTATGGGAGCTTAGCATTTCTTACATTATCAAACTTGCTGATGCTTTATGTCTGTTCCATCTACCTTTTCAATTTCTTTACTATACTTATGCTCAACTAATAACCGATTAAATACCTGATCCATGCCAATGAATTCAACTTGTAAAATAGTTGCCATTTTTGAATATGATTTATTTTTTGAGATAACCTTTTATCTTCAAATCCCCAGTCAACCAACAAAGCTGCTCCAAGCAATAAAATTAAAATTAAGACAGCTAACCACAAACTTAATGAAAGCCAACTACCCCCACAATACATCACGATAAATAATCGTTTGGATTTGCTGCCATGAAGTTTTGGTATTTTTTAATTCGAATGCATATTGCTCAAACTCTTGATCACCTGCTCCTACTTCAATCCAAACATAGATATGATTTTCTATATTAAAAATTCAGTTCGATCTTTCGTAAGCGTCCGCTGAACCCCATGCCTATTTTTTAATTTGAGTTGGATTTCCAGCGATGTGGCAGTAATTCTTCTATTTGGGTCGCTTTATGTGTCGGCAGCCTTTTCAGCACATCACTGAGATAGGCATACGGATCCAGCCCATTCAGCTTTGCTGACTGGATTAAAGTCATGATATTGGCTGCTCGTTGACCACTGCGCAGCGAACCTGCAAATAGCCAGTTCTTTCGTCCCAAGGCCCAGGGGCGCATTGAGTTCTCTGCCCAGTTATTGTCAATGGGTAGATTGCCATCATCCAGATAGCGGCTTAAAGCTGGCCAACGCTTCAGACTGTAATTGATGGCCTTGGCGGTTGGAGAACTCGATGGCACCGTCAGATAATGTTGGTTGAGCCATTCATACAGTTGTTGCATCACCGGTTGACTATGCTGTTGTCGGTATTCGCGGCGCTGTTCTGCCGTACCATCGGTCTTTTTCCTGAGTTCTGCTTCTATCGCATACAGTTTCTGAATCATCAGTAATGCCTGTTCAGTGATCTGACTTTTCCCAGTCACATGTAGCTCATGGAATTTACGACGTGCATGCGCCATGCAGCCCACCTCAATGACATCGCCTGATTTAAAGCGTGCTTTATAACCACTGTAATCATCACAGACCAGATGGCCCTGCCAGCCATTCAGGAACTCTTCTGCATGCTGACCTGAACGGCTATCCTGAAAGTCATAGATCACCGCTTGAACTGGATTGTACTGTGTAGTGGCATAGGCCCAGACATAACCTTTCTTCGGTTTTTTCTCATCATCACCCATCCGCATAATGGTGACTGGTGTTTCATCTGCATGCAGCACCTGCTGTTGCAGCACCACCTCTTTTAAGGCATTGGCCAGAGGCTCCAGTTCTACACCGCAGCGACCTATCCAGTCAGATAACGTTGATCTAGAAAGCTCGATTCCCGCCCGCTGATAGATCAGACGTTGACGGTACAGCGGTAAATGATCGGCATACTTCGATACCAGCACATGGCTGAGCAGTTCAGGTGAAGCAATGCCTTTATCAATCACATAGGCAGGCATCGCTTGCTGAGTCAGGGTGTCACACTGATCACAGACCCATTTGCCACGCACATGCTGTTCCTTATAGAACTGTGCCGGTCTGAAATGCAGTTTTTCACTGATATCTTCGCCGATACGACGCAAGGTGCAGCCACAAGCACATTGGGTTGATGTTGGTTCATGCTCGATACGGATGGTGTGTAGATGATCGGGTAGCAGTCGACGTTTAGGTTTGTTGACTGTGGCTTTCTCTGTCGCTGCATCGGTTTTATCTGCATTCAGCCGCTCCAGTTCCAAATCAACTGCTGCGATATCCTCTTCAACCGCTTCGTCCCACAGATGGATTTGTTTTGCGGTGAGATGTTCGTTTTTACTGCCGAATTTGTGCTTTTTAAACAGCGCCAGTTCATGCTCGTATTTTTGATTGAGAATGGAAAGATGTTGGTTGCATGCTTCAAGATGCTGAACTTTGGTATCTAATTGTTGGTTATCTTCTGCGAGTTGTTGATGCTGCATTGCCAACTGCCGGGTAAATTCCAGCAGTTGTTCATGGGTCAGTTGGCTTAAGTCAGGCAGCGTATTCATGACCGCAGTATGCCTGAGGTCATGACGCAGAGGAAATAGAACGTTTGGAGAATAGCAGAATGTACCAACCTGGTTTAGAGCATCGTCACTACCTGCTGTCGTCCAATGCGCTGCCAGGGCAAACCCTGGATCAGTGCCTGTAACTGTTCCGGGCTGAGGGCTACGCTTTCACCCTGGTGAACTTTAGCCCAGTGAAATTTGCCCTGTTCCAGCCGCCGGGCACACAGCCAGATCCCCAGTCCATCATGCACCAGTACTTTCATGCGATGGCCACGTTTATTACAGAACAGGTAAGCACAATGCGGTTTGATGTAGCCAAAGGCTCTCACCACCTGAGCCATGATAGTATCCATCCCTGCTCGCATATCCAGAGGTTGGGTAAAAAGCCAGATTTCATCAATGCGGATCATGTTGCAAGTGCCTTGAGTAATTCTGCTAAAGCAGATATTTCTGATACTTGCCATTTCAAGCCAATTTCTGCTTTTGAGTGGGGTAAAGTAATTTGAACCGT
>NZ_VPDL01000015.1:0-84715 GCF_013417705.1 Acinetobacter sp. YH12235
AGGCTGTTTTGGAAGCAGGAATATCAACACAAAAGCATTGAATAATTTTTTTAATCTTGTAGTGACTTAATTTACTGTTTTCTATCATGATTCTAGACTAACATAATCATTTTGCTAGTCTAGAGCCTTAAAAAAATATTTAAAAAAATAAAATGTCTATCATTTGATTTATATTTAATAATTAGCTTTTCATTAGAATCAGTTTAAACCTAAGTTAAATAAGCTTTTTGAGCTTTAATTGCTTCAGGTAATTCTTGTCCTAAAGAACTCAGGGTTTCACGTTCGATCAATCTCACAATAGAATCTAAAGGCAGATCATTATCCTGAAATCCGAAAGGCTCTTCCAGTTCCGCACTCAGTTCATCTAGCCCTAACAACATATAGGCAATCAGACCAACTAGAATCGGTGTCCATAAACCAAGACTGGCTTCCAGACTAAATGGCAGGATAAAACAGAAAGAATAAACAGCACGATGCAATAGCACTGAATAGGAAAATGGTAACGGCGTCGACAAGATCCGGTCACAACCCGCCTGTATATCACCCAAAGCCACTGTATGCTGATTCAAATTGTTATAAATAATGTCTGTGATTTTGCCCTGTTTATAGAGCAAAACCAAATCTTTCTGGATCTGTTCCAGTACCCATTGTGATGCATTGATATGCGTGGACAATTGTTCAAATGCAGCAACTTCAAAATTAGTGTGGGCTTGGTAATGCTGAATACTTTGCTGCTTCTGTCTCAAACGGTCACGTAATAAATGAGTAAACAGCATCATTCGATACAACAGGATTTCACGTGACTGATCATCAAGGACATAGCTATCACGGCATAAATGACGTGTCGTAGCAATCAGCGCTCCCCACAGCTTGCGCCCTTCCCACCAACGGTCATAACAGGCGGTGTTACGAAAGCTGAGAAAAATCGACAGAATCACCCCGAAGATGGTAAAGCCTATGGCCGGCACTGCAGGAAAGCTAAAAAAATGCGCCTGACGCAGATAGACCAGCAAGCCTGAAAGAAAAATTACCAGCCCCAAGGCAGGCAGAACTTTAGGCAAAATTGTGCCATGCCATGCAAACAGCAGACTAAAGCTATTACTTTTATCACGAACAATCATTCATTCTTTCCTGCCACGATTGAAAAAGCCCAACCGGAGTTGGGCTTTTTAGGGATTTCGCTTAAATTATTTGCCAGGTTTAAAGCTGTCTTTCAAATCTAGAATACGGTTGAACACTGGTTTGTCGCTGGTATGATCATATTGATCCGCTACGAAATAGCCTTCACGTTCAAACTGGAAACGATCTTCCGGTTTTGCCTCAGCCAGCGCAGGCTCAATAACTGCTTGAACCACTTTCAATGATTCAGGGTTCAGATTCGCCAGGAAGTCATCCCCAGTTTCTGGATCAGATTCAGTGAACAGACGATCGTAAATGCGAACTTCGGCAGGAATACCTTTGGTTGCAGATACCCAGTGAACTACACCTTTTACTTTACGGCCTTCAGGATTTTTACCTAAAGTTTCAGGATCGATTGAGCATTTCAATTCAACCACTTCACCGTTCGCATCTTTAATCACTTCATCACATTTGATGACATAAGCATGACGAAGACGCACTTCACCACCCGGGATTAGGCGTTTGAAGCCTTTAGGTGGCTCTTCTTCAAAGTCTTTATGGTCGATATAGATTTCTGAAGTGAGCGGAATAATACGTTCGCCCATATCTACGTTTGGATGACGTGAATGAGTCAGATCCATATCCGCTGGCAAATTGGTTAAAGTCACTTTCAGTGGATTCAATACTGCCATACCGCGAGCTGCAGTATTTTCTAAAGATTGACGGATGCAATATTCAAGCATTGCTACATCAACGATACTGCCATCGACTTTAGACACACCTACACGCTTACAGAAATCACGTAGACCTTCAGGCGTGAAACCGCGACGGCGCATACCGACAACTGTCGGCATACGTGGATCATCCCACCCATTGACATAACCGCCTTCAACCAGCTTACGCAGCTTACGTTTAGAAGTGATGGTGTAATCAACATTCAGACGGCTAGATTCGTATTGACGTGGAACTGATGGCGATTTAACTTTTTCCACCACCCAGTCGTAGAATGGACGGTGATCCTGGAATTCCAGTGTACAAAGTGAATGCGTAATGCCTTCAATCGCATCTGATAATGGATGCGCATAGTCGTACATTGGATAAATTTTCCATTTATCGCCAGTTTGGTGATGCGCAGAATGCAGAATACGATACAGGATTGGATCACGCATATGCACATTTGGTGAGTTCATATCTATCTTGGCACGCAATACCGCTTCGCCTTCAGCATATTCACCAGTACGCATTTTCTCGAAACGCTCAAGGTTTTCTTCCACAGTCGCATCGCGTTGTGGCGAGTTTTTACCTGGCTCTACAAAGTTACCGCGGTTTAGCTTGATCTCTTCCGGAGTTTGCAGATCCACATAGGCATCGCCCTGTTCAATCAGTTGAATTGCCCATGCATATAACTGATCAAAATAGCTTGATGCATAGCGTGGTTCACCATTCCACTGGAAGCCCAGCCATTTCACATCATTGGCAATACCATCCACATATTCCTGCTCTTCTGCATCGGGGTTGGTATCATCAAAACGCAGGTTGCACAGGCCACCAAATTCTTCAGCAATACCAAAGTTCAGGCAGATCGCTTTTACATGACCAATATGCAAATAACCATTTGGTTCAGGCGGGAAACGGGTGACCACTTGCTGGGTACGACCAGCTGCTAGATCGTCAGTAATCACCTGACGTACAAAGTCTAAGCCTGGTTGTTGTTCCTGCTGCTGCACTGAATCGACTGCATTCTTATTTTGGGTCGGGTTGTCGGGCAGAGACGTCACAACATCATTTGGCTTCATGATTAATCATTCACTTCTAAAGTTAAAAAGGGATTAATGAATATGCAGTAGCTCACGCGGTCTAACTGTATTCACTAAATAAAGGTTCTTTAGTTTAACTATAGGTGAATGATCTCTCAACCGTTAACTTAGGTATTTGATTTCAATTCGTTCATTTTCAAATTGGAAAATACAATAGCTTACCAAATCGTAAAATATCCGCTTTTGACTGAGCCAGCAGATCAGTGCATGCTCTTAGGGTCAGACAAGCTTTATGAAGACGCATGATCTCGAAGAAATGACTTTGTAAATCAATGCATAAATAAGATACGATTTTTATGTTTTTAACAAAGAAAATTATGTTTTTGCTTGCCTTGTCGATTGTAGTTTGCTTATGCTTCCTTCATTCAGAAAAAACCATGGCATTAGTCCATGATTAGGAGATTACACAATGAGTTTTCCTCAAGTCGAATTAAACACCAATAAAGGTCGTATTGTTCTTGAATTAAACGCTGAAAAAGCACCTAAAACAGTAGCTAACTTCTTGCAATATGTACGTGACGGTTTTTATGACGGCGTAATTTTCCACCGCGTTATTGATGGTTTCATGATCCAGGGCGGCGGCATGGATGAAAACTTCAAAGAAAAAGCAACACGTGATGCGATTGAAAACGAAGCTGACAACGGTTTAAGCAACGATGTAGGCACCATTGCAATGGCACGTACTCAAGCACCTCACTCTGCTTCTGCTCAATTCTTCATTAACGTGAAAAACAACTCTTTCCTTAACCATACTGGCAAAACTGCACAAGGTTGGGGTTATGCCGTATTTGGTAAAGTAGTTGAAGGCATGGATGTTGTTGATGCAATCAAAGGTGTTCGCACTGGCAACCGTGGCTACCACGCTGACGTTCCTCTAGAGAACGTTGTGATCGAATCTGCAAAAATCATTTCTGAGTAATTTTAAATCCTCCCTAATCCTCCTTTAATAAAGGAGGGAACCACCATTTTTAAAGATGGTTTTTCTCCTCCCTGAGTAAGTTTTAAAGCACTGCTTTTAAAACGAAACGCAAGAAAGGGAGGTCGGGAGGGATTAAAAAATAAGGAAAAGATTCGTGACCTATCTGTTTATCTCAGATTTACATTTGTCACCTGATCACCCTCGACTCGTTCGGGGGTTTTTAGATTTATTAGCAGCTTATCAGCATAAAAATACCCAACTGTATATTTTGGGCGACTGGTTCAATGCCTGGATTGGAGATGACTACACTGCTCCCTGGCTGGATGAAATCGTCAGTGCTTTAAAACAGTTTAACCAGGCCGGCAATCAAATCTATTTTCTCATCGGTAACCGTGACTTTGCCTTAGGCCAAGATTTTCTGGATCAATTTTCCGGACAGCTTTTACCTGAAATGACCAGTTTAAATATCGGTTCGATCCGATACCGGATCGAACATGGCGATGCACTCTGTACCGATGATGTGTCCTATCAACGTTTCAGAAAAATCATCCGTCATCCCTGGATGTTAGGTTTTTTAAGAAAAATGCCTCTTAGCTTTCGAGCCAGACTCGCCAACGGTTTCCGCAAGAAAAGCCATGAAGCACAGCAATTGAAAAGCTATGAGGTTATGGATGTAAACCCATCTGCGGTAGAAGCAGCACTCAAAGAAGCAGATGTGCTGATTCATGGACATACTCACCGCGCTGCAATCCATGATGTAAATGGTAAAAAAAGAGTTGTTTTAGGAGATTGGAAAGCTGATTATGCTGAGATTTTAGAGCTGGGCAGCTCGGATATTGATATTCATAACATTCAGCTAAAAATCTGGTATTACCCATAAAAAAAGCAACTGCGAGCAGTTGCTTTTTATATTTTATTTAACTTAAACGGTATAACTGGTTAAAACCAGTATAGAAACTTTTACCATCCAGATTAAATGGATATTGTTCACCATTTTCAAGTTCAATCATCTTGCCCACATTGACCATAATCATACCATTGATGGTATTTTGCTGACGTTGCATTGGTACAACTTTGACTTGAATTTCACAACCATTAATGGCGGTCGCGATAGACCATGTATTTAAATTTTTCAAAATATTCACTCATAATATGAGCTTTTTGTGATTAAACAAGGAGAGCTATAGACTAAAAATAAATCTTATTTCTGGGTTTGCTAGAGTTTTTTTAACAGGAAAACCTGTCTTTCGTGTATCACAATCAGCTAAAAATAAACCAGCGAAAACAGTATTCGCTTTAAAGTAATTATCTTATAACTCTTTTTTGACCAAATAGCAAAATTACATTGTAATGACATATGTCAAGAGTAGTATTTTTCAGATGCTTTTTCGCCTATCTGAATGTCCAGTAAAGAAGTATTTCAACATATAAAACAAACCGATCAACATCATGATACTAAAGCCAGAGATCAAATCACCTGAATCAAGAAAGTTTAAAACTGCCAGATATCCACTAAGCAATGTATAAGTCAGCATTAAAGACGAATAAGATACGTTGCCCTAAATGATAACGTTGTTGTTTTTTTGCTCATGGATCTGTTTTTGCTGCTCAAAAAATATATCAATTTCTTCTGGTTTCATTTTACAATCCCACCCATCTTATTTTTTAAACTACTATAGCTAAAGTAAATAAAAAAGCTCTGACAAATCAGAGCTTTTATAAAATATCTTCTATGTAAGTAATCAATATTGAGAAACCACAATTTACGACTCTCTGATATTTTTATAATCAATAACCGCCTTCTGACTTGATGACTTCAGCATCAGGTTTATATTTCGCCAAAAGTTCACGAAGCGAATTCATCAGAACACTGGTATCAACCCCTACTGCAACGAACTCAGTTCCAATGTCCAAATATTTCTGGGTAGCTTCATGCTGCGTCGATAAAATCCCAGCAGCCTTACCTGATGCACGAATCCGCTGAATAGCGTCTACTACTGCTTTTTGTACTTCAGGATGGTTCGGATTCCCCTGATAACCCATAGTCGCTGAAAGATCTACCGCCCCAATAAATACACCATCAATCCCCCTCAATCTTGAGGATTTCATCCAGATTTTCCAGACCTGTCACCGATTCAATCTGAATTAACAAACAGATATTTTCATGAGCAGTCTGATAATAATTCGGGATACTGTTCCAGCGTGTCGCACGTGCCAGCGCAGCACCCACACCACGAATTCCTTCCGGTGGATAACGGACTGCTTTGACCATTAATTCGGCCTGCTCCACAGTTTCTACCATAGGAATCAATAAGGTCTGTGCGCCAATATCCAGTAACTGCTTGATCAGTTGTACACTGCCGATTGGTGGGCGTACTACAGCTTGAGATGGATAAGCAGCGATACTCTGTAATTGAGAGAGCGTTGTTCTTAAATCGCTTGGGGCATGCTCGCCATCAATCAAGAGCCAGTCATAGCCTGCATTTGCCGCAATTTCTGTTCCATACGCGTCAGCCAGTCCGACCCACAAGCCAATTTGCTGCTGCGTCTTTAATTTACGTTTAAAGTAATTGGTATATTGCATCGGCCCACCTATCTTGCATGCTATTGCCTGAAGTCCTTATTAAACTCCTGTTACCAGAAACTGCCAATATACAAAAGCTTGCTTTTTATCTGATTTAACTCTTAGTTTTTCATAAAATTTCACTCAAGATTATATAAATATAAACTTTGCCGATGATGTTTTTATTGTAATAATCTTTTGATCAGAAAAATCTAGATGCCTAAAGCATATTTCTAAACGCCTTATCAAAAGATTGGAGTCCATCAATGGATTTACTCAAGATCGCTCAAACCCGTTATACCACTAAAGCTTATGACCCTAACAAGAAGGTTCCAGCAGAACAATTTGAACGTTTATTAGAAATCTTACGCCTGACGCCATCTTCGATTAACATTCAGCCCTGGCATTTTTTTATTGCCGACAATGATGCCGCTAAACAGCGTATTGCCAAAGCACTAGTTGGAACTTATGCCTACAATGCTCCCAAAGTGCTGGACTCTTCACATACCATTTTATTTTGTACCAAAGCCGATATTGACGAGTTACATCTGGACAATCTGTTAAATCGTGATGATCTCAGTGGTCGTTTTAAAGATGAGAGCGCCAAAGAAGGTCAAAAGAATACCCGTACCGGCTATGTACATTATTATCGTAATGAAAAAGGCGATATTCAGCGCTGGGCAGAAAACCAGACCTTTATTGCATTGGGACAGATCTTACTGGCTGCAGGAAGTGAAGGTATTGATGCCACACCGATCGGTGGTTTTGATGAAGACATTCTGAGTGAGGAATTACAGTTAGCTGAACAAGGCCTGATTCCATCAGTACTGCTTACTTTAGGTTATCGCAGTGAAAATGATTTCAATGCCAAATTGCCTAAATCTCGTCTGCAAGCTGAAGATATTTTCACCAAACTGTAAGCATTTTATGGTATAAAAGGGGTCTAGTGCCCCTTTTCTTGTCAATTCGGGCCTAATTTTTGCTTTATTCTCCAAACATCCAACTAGAATAACAATTAGAGGTACCCATGTCTGTTTTACCATCCAGCTCTTTAAAATTCGAATGCAAACACTGCGATAAGATCTATTTACATCACTATGCTAATGCCCAGCATCGTTATCCGCATTGTCCAGACTGCAAACAGGCAGGCTTATTGCTTGGACGGGCTGAAAAAGAAGACCTGTTACGTTATCCGCTTGAATTTGCATCTTCCTATGTTAAACAGACATTGCATATGCTAGGCAAACAACACTAATCACACCTAGAATCAACCCGATCACACTTGCAGGTTTGAGTCGTTCTTTAAAGATGAACAATCCTGCAATCACACCAAAAATCACCACCAGAATATTCATGCCCGCAAATACAATCGCTGGCGTATCTTTGAGCATCATGTGTGCTTTGACGTAAAAAGCAATATTGGCAAAGTTCAACGCACCCAATAACAGACCGAAACCAATATCCTTGCCAGAACCCAGATGACGATATTGCAGCAGCAGATAGATCATCGACAGAATCATGGCGCAGATAAACATCAAGTTCAGTGCCACAGCAAATTGTAGACCAAGGCTGGTGGTATATTTCAACAAGACATCAATCAGTGCATAACCAAACCACACCAGACCCAGAAAAAACATTCCCTGCCTGGAGCTTTCTGATGCCTGACGGTGTGAGAATAGAATGCACAGTACGGAACTTATGCCTAAGACAATACCCAGCATCTTGAGCTGGTTAAATTGTTCCTGAAAAATGAAATAAGCAGCGGCCAGTGATAGTACAACCGATAATCGCTGGGCAATTTCAGTTTTTAAGATTCCTGCTGTCTGTAATGACTTGGCCAGAAATAGAAATACGCTCGGCAATAAAACGCCAAGCGCCAGAATCAGTAGCCATGGAGTCTGACTCATGGAAATATGCTGGATGTCTGGCTTGAACCAGAAAAAACACAATACGCTGGCTGTAACATAATTCCAGCTAATCATGTGGATGGGGCTCAAGCCTCTATTTTTAGCAATTTTTAAGAGTATCGAGACTGCAACACTACATAATGCTGCAATAAAAATCAGTTCCATATGCTGCTCTTATTCTTCATCTTTATTTAAATATAAAAAAGCCCACATTCGCTGTGGGCTCTTCTTATAAATTATTCACAAGGAATTATTTATAACGCTCAACCATTTTCTCTAAAGAGATTGGGCGAATCTTGTCTGCATTACCTGCAGTACCAAATGCTTCATAACGGTCGATACAGATTTGCTTCATTGCATCTACAGTTGCGCTGAAGAATTTACGTGGATCGAATTCGCTTGGTTTTTCAGCCATCATACGGCGCATTGCACCTGTAGACGCTAAACGCAAGTCAGTATCGATGTTGATTTTACGAACACCGTGTTTGATCGCTTCAACCAGTTGCTCAACAGGAACACCATAAGTTTCTTTGATGTCGCCGCCATACTGATTAATCACAGCCAGCCATTCTTGTGGCACAGAGCTTGAACCGTGCATTACAAGGTGAGTATTTGGCAGTGCTTCATGAATTTCTTTAATGCGGTCAATTGCAAGAATATCGCCTGTAGGTGGACGAGTAAACTTGTATGCACCGTGAGAAGTACCCACAGCAATGGCTAATGCGTCAACATTGGTATCTGCAACGAATTGACGAGCTTCTTCAACTGAAGTTAGCAGTTGAGAATGGTCAAGTACGCCTTCAGCGCCTACACCATCCTCTTCGCCTGCCATACCTGTTTCAAGGCTACCCAGACAGCCGATTTCACCTTCTACTGAAACGCCACATGCATGTGCCATTTGTACAGTACGGCGAGTCACATCAACGTTGTATTCGTATGAAGTTGGTGTTTTACCATCTTCACCCAGTGAACCGTCCATCATAACTGAAGTAAAGCCTAACTGGATTGAACGTTGACATACGTCAGGGCTAGTACCATGATCCTGGTGCATTACCACTGGAATATGTGGCCATTCTTCAACTGCAGCCAAGATAAGGTGACGTAAGAATGGTGCACCTGCATATTTGCGAGCACCTGCAGATGCCTGCACGATCACAGGTGAATTCGTTGCATCTGCTGCGAGCATGATTGCGCGCATTTGTTCTAAGTTGTTTACGTTAAACGCTGGTACGCCGTAAGCATGTTCGCCGGCGTGATCCAAGAGCTGGCGCATCGAAATAAGAGCCATAATATCCTCCCAGGTAATGGGCCATATTCTACATGTTCAACTATTGCAATACAGCCAAAAAATACAATATTTTATAAAAAATCCCTGCAAAAGCAGGGATTTTTACTTGCATAGTCTGAGTTAAGGTGTCATAGGCTCAGAAGCACCTGATACAGATTGATCTACAGTTGCGGCATCTGCAGGTGCATTGGCAATTTCAGCCGGAACATCTGTATTTTTTTCATCCAGAACCGGTTTATCAATCGCATCAATTGCGGCTTGCTGTTCCGGACTAATGCTCTCTTCATTTACAGCTGTTGTATTTTCTACGTTCTCTGCCGGTGTATTTTCCTGCTGGGTACAGGCAGTAAAAATAAAAGATGCTGCCAGCAATGCAGCTAAAGTGAGGTGCTGTTTCATCAAAAGATCTCATCTTCATACTCTATTGTCTGCATCTTATGACAGCTTTATTGCACTTTAATGAATCATTGATGAACAGATCTGGAATAAATAAGCGATAAAAATAAAAAAAGCTGGCATCAAGCCAGCTTTTTACATTAGGGCATGCGATTAAGCACGCTCTAACAATACCGCAACTGCAGGAAGTGTTTTGCCTTCAACGAATTCAAGGAATGCACCGCCACCAGTCGAGATGTAGCCAATTTTGTCAGCAACTTCGTATTTGTCGATTGCAGCTAAAGTATCGCCACCACCAGCAATCGAGAAGCCTTCAGATTCAGCAATTGCTAAAGACAGTGCTTTAGTACCTTCACCGAACTGATCTACTTCGAATACGCCGACTGGACCATTCCAAAGGATTGTTTTAGACGTTTTCAGGATTTCAGCAAATGCTTTTGCAGTTTCTGGACCCACGTCAAGGATCATGTCATTGTCTGCAACATCTTCAACTTTCTTCACAGTCGCTTTCGCTGCAGCCAATGAACCCAGGAAGTCATCAAAGTTGATTTCAGAGGCATCAGCAACCACAACATCAGTTGGAAGCGGAACTGAAACTTTTGCGGCAATCGCTTTCGCTGTATCGATCAGGTCATTTTCACACAGTGATTTACCTACATTGTAACCAGCAGCTGCAAGGAACGTATTTGCGATACCACCACCAACGATCAATTGATCACAGATATCAGACAATGAAGTCAAAACATCAAGCTTGGTAGAAACTTTAGAACCCGCAACGATCGCAACCATTGGTTTTTCAGGCGTTTTCAATGCACGGCCAAGAGCATCTAGCTCAGCTGCCAATAAAGGACCTGCTGCTGCTACTTTAGCTAAACGAGCGACACCTTCAGTTGATGCTTCTGCACGGTGTGCAGTACCAAATGCATCCATCACGAATACGTCACAAAGTGCTGCATATTTTGCTGCAAGTTCAGGATTGTTTTTCTTTTCACCCACGTTGAAACGGCAGTTTTCCAGTAAAACCACTTGACCCGGCTGAACTTCAACACCGTCCAGATAGTCTGTGAAAAGTTTTACTTCCTGACCCAATGCTTCAGTCAGATAAGCTGCTACAGGCGCAAGAGACTGTTCAGCCTTCGGCTCACCTTCAACTGGACGACCAAGGTGTGAATACACCATGACAGCCGCGCCCTTTTCTACTGCAGCTTTAATTGTTGGTAATGCAGCACGTAGACGCGCATCGCTAGTGATTACACCATTTTTAACCGGTACATTTAAATCTTCACGGATCAGAACACGTTTACCCGTCAGGTCAAGGTCAGTCATACGCTGAAAGTTCATTGTAGAGCTCTCTTTATAGATATTAAAAACGAGGCGATTTTAAATGATTATGCAGAAAAAGGTTAGCATCTTTTGCAGAAAACATTATGAATGCCAAAGTTTTGTTATGATAGAAAAAAGCTTCTTCCAGATTCAGTACCTATGTCGATACATCCTGATCCTAATCTTAACCGTCTTAATGTTCTGGGCGAGCCTTTGGCAAGCTGTTGTTTTGATCCCATTACTGGGTATTTCCGTAATGGCTTTTGCCATACCGCACCTACCGATCTGGGACAGCACACTGTCTGTGCACAGATGACCTCTGAATTTCTGAATTTTTCCCAGAAAGTGGGCAATGACCTGATTACACCATTACCAGAACTGGGATTTCCTGGACTGCAACCTGGTGATTTCTGGTGTATCTGCGTTACACGCTGGGTAGAAGCTTATGAAGCTGGACAAGCGCCACCGATCAAGCTGCAAGCCTGTCACAAAGCTGTCCTTGCTTACGTTCCTCTCCATATTTTAGAAGAATACGCTGTCTAATGAATACCGCAAAAATCATCTTGGCTTCTTCAAGCCAGACCCGTAAAGAACTGATGAACCGTCTACGTCTTGATTACGTATCGGTCGTCCCGGACATAGATGAATCACCCCAAGGTGAAAATCATGCGGATGAATTAGCCAAACGCCTGGCTTTTGAAAAAGCTCGTCATATCGCTGAGCTACATCCTGATGCGATTGTAATTGGTTCTGATCAGGTAGCCTGGCGTGAAGGCGCACCAGATATCTTTATGGGTAAGCCTTTAACAATAGAAAAGGCCATTCGCCAGCTGCAGGCCAATTCGGACAAGATTGTGTATTTCAGTACAGCGCTCAGCGTTCAGCAGAAATCTACCGGTTTTGAACGTACGCTGGTAGAACATTACAAAGTCAAATTCCGCAAACTGTCTCAAGCGGAAATTGAGCGTTATGTAGAGATCGAACAGCCGCTGCATTGTGCCGGTAGTTTTAAATGTGAAAGCCTTGGGATTAGTCTGTTTGAAACCATGATCGGTCAGGATCAAACTACCCTGATGGGTATGCCAATGATTCAGCTATGTAATATTCTTCGTGAGCTAAAGATTTTAGTTCCTTAATCTCCTTTATTTTAGGCTTTATTTATGTCCCTACCTCTAGACGTTTTAGGCGGTATTACCGCTGAACAATTCCTTGCCGAATACTGGCAAAAAAAACCGCTGCTGGTACGTAATGCCATGCCTGAAATCGCAGGCCTGCTAGAGCCTGATGATGTGATGGAGCTAGCACTTGAAGAAAATGTCACTGCACGTCTGATCAAGCAGAAAGATCGTGATCCAAATCAGTGGTCGGTCAAGACATCTCCTTTATTAAAAGCTGACTTCCAGAAGATGCCTAAGCTTTGGACTTTACTGGTTCAGGCTGTGGATCACTATTCTTTCGACCTGTCTGAACTCTGGAAAAAGTTTGCCTTTATCCCTCAATGGCGTCGTGATGACATCATGGTGTCTTATGCACCTCAAGGCGGTTCAGTCGGTCAACATTTCGACTTTTATGATGTTTTTCTGGTTCAAGGCTATGGTCATCGCCGCTGGCAACTGGGGCAAATGTGTGATGCTGAGACCGAACTTGTACCGGGGCAGCCATTAAAATTATTGCCAGAAATGGATGTGAATTTTGATGAAGTCCTTGCACCCGGTGATTTGCTGTATATTCCACCCGGTCTGTCTCATTACGGCGTAGCAGAAGATGACTGTCTGACTTTCTCTTTTGGTTTCCGTATGCCAAATGTCAGTGACATGATGGACCGTGTAGGCGATAAATTTTCGGAAAATGAAGTCTTACGCAATCCATTGACTGACATCATTCGCGATCATATCAGTGCTGCGGGTGAAGTCACAGGCAATGAACTTGAATATCTGAAAGGCAAAATCATGGAGCAGTTGCATAACTCCAATGTGCTTGAAGATGCCATCATGAGCCTGATGTCAGAACCAAAATATGAAGAGAATATTCCGGAAGCTGAAGAAATTGGTACAGGTGATCTGGAAGAAGCACTTGATCAGGGCTATAGCCTGATGCTTGAACCCGCTTCACGCTTACTCTATACAGAAGAAGATGGTGAAACCTTATTCTGGGCCAATGGTGAGGGAATCTGTATTTCTGAAGCATTTACTTCAAAACTGAAGCAGATTGCTGATGGTGCGCGTGTCTTATTGGATGAAGATTTCGCTGACGAAGATATACTGGAGGATGTTGCTGAGCTATTGAATGATTCTGTACTGATGCTAGTGCCACCGGCTGAAGAAGAGTAAGTTTTTATATCTCGGTCATTTTAAGTCTATAAAAAAAGAGGATCATATGATCCTTCTTTTTTATGTATGTATAATTTTGAGATGATTAAGGCTGATAGAGTTCCATCACCACGTGTACGCAAGTATCGCCTTTCGCAGACTGAATATCCAGCATTCCACCCATGCGTTCAATACGCATTTTCATACTGCGCATACCAATGCTCATGCCATTTTTCTGCACCATCTCCGGATTAAAACCGATACCATTGTCCTGAATTTTTAAAGTCAGTTGATGTGGTTGTGTATATTCCATACTCACACTCACTTTTGTGGCCTGACTATGCTTGATAATATTGGTCAAGCTTTCTTCTACCACACGGATCAGGGTCAGACATTGTAAAGCCGTAGGTTCACGCTGCCAGACTTTAGGAAATGACCATTCTACGGCGATATCTATTTCTTCCAGCAATTGAGTAAATCGGTAACGTACTGGCGCAATCCAGATCACTGGCGTTTCAGGCACTTTATTGTCAATAGAAGAACCGCTATCGATGATTTGACGCAGGTCATCCCTAAGCAGCTTCAGCATAGATAAAAACTGTCGATTGGAAATGTTTTCGGTACTTTGATCCACCAGAATCATGGAACGCACAATCGAGCCACCTAGTCCATCATGCAGTTCATGTGACAGATTAATCCGTTCCTGCAAACGCACATTATCCAGTTCCAGCTTATGCTGATCACTCAGGCTTTTATTTAGATCTGCACTGACTTGCCGTACTTTGGATTCCAGCTGCGTATTAAATTTTTCGATTTTTTTAATATTACGATTCAGTCGTGTCCCCATAATTAGCACAACAAACAGAATAATAATCGGTGATGTATAAGGTGATAAAGGTGAGAATTCACTAACCGCCGTTCGCCCCAGAATAATCAGATCTATAATGACACACAGCAAAATTCCCCACAGACAAAGCATCAGAAACAGATATTCGCCATTTCGAGTTTTAATTGCCCAGTAGCTAACATAGATGACACAACTAATATAAAGCAGCACATAGCAGACAAAAGCAACACTTAGCACTGCTTCTAAATGATCTAAAGAACTGGCTATGATGAATAGACTGAATAAAGCAGTCACCCCGATAAGTCCCCGCTCCAAACGCTGAAATTTCTGCTTCAAGAACCGAATTAGATACAGACAAAAACAGTGCATATAGAGGATAAAGAAAATCAGATTGGCTTTACCGGCCCATATACTGGAGGGAAAAGGAAAATTCTCTGTGGTTAATACATTGGAGATAAACAGAATCCACAATAATGAACTCAACGCCAGCCAGCCAAAAGTGGTTTCTGAACGTCGGAATAGCCAGATAATCAGGCTAATGACTCCAATCGTACCGGATAGAATCATATTGATCTGAAAGAGCGTACGGCGATCCCAGATCTTTTTTGAGTAATGCTGGTCATTGGCCATGATGTTGTGAAATTCAATTCTGCCAAGCCCTGCACCCTGGAAACTATAGCCTCGTACATAAATCAGCAGTTCATTGTCTGTCTGCTTCAAGCCCGCAATGGGCAAAATCCAGTAACGTGGTACATTCCAGCTTTTAGACAAAGGCTCTTGCAGGTTTTGATCCGACCACAGCAGATCATCATTCAGGAAAACAGCTCCAGCAGAGTTCAGATAATCAATACCAAAAACAATGGGTTCAGCGAGACGTATATTGTCCTGACAAGACCAACCCCAGCGAATTTTATACCAGGCACCCCCATTATATTTCGGCCAGTTATTTTTCCAGTTATCCGGTAATGTTACAGGTTGCCAGCCCGCCTCCGGAATTTCGAGATGACTTGGGACTTGAACTTTTTGTTGCTGTTCAATGTTCACCTGACAAAGCTCGTTAATCTGAAAATTATTCTGTGCCAAGCTGATGCAAGAGAATAGGCTCAGCCAGCTCCCTATCATTAATAGAGCGAAGAGCCTTAGTCTTTGCCCAAACATCTTGCTAACAGACAGCATTCGCACTAAAGAATACCTAAATGCCGGGCGGTGCTGAC
This sequence comes from Acinetobacter sp. YH12235, assembly GCF_013417705.1. Lineage (NCBI taxonomy): Bacteria > Pseudomonadati > Pseudomonadota > Gammaproteobacteria > Moraxellales > Moraxellaceae > Acinetobacter > Acinetobacter sp. YH12235. Next base: position 15,703 of record NZ_VPDL01000015.1, read on the forward strand.
TGCTTTGGTCCGCTTGCTAACAGAGAGTTTGCGGTAAATATGCTTGATATGACTTTCAACGGTATAACGTGACACGCAGAGTTCATCAGCAATTTCACGATTGCTGAGCCCCTGTGCCACCAATGAAAGAATTTCTTTTTCCCGTTGAGTCAAGCTTTCCTGTTCAGGATCAAGTACGATCTGCTCCAAAGAGGAAGATGGCTCTGAACTGGAAATCTGCTTGAGAATTTCCCGTGCAATAAAAGGATCAATGGGTGCGCCGCCACGCAAAATACTACGAATTGCCAGACTTACTTCTGTATCATCACGTTCCTTGAGTACATAACCAGTTGCTCCTGCTTTAATTGCTTTTAGCAGACTGTCCTGAGTACTCCAAGCGGATACGACGAGTATCAAAGTTTGTGAACCGAGCTCATGTATTTTTTCAATAATGGAAATGCCATTTCCATCTGGCAATCCAAGATCAATCAGTGCTAAACAGAACGGTTCTTGCTGCAGAAGATATTCGGCTTCCCTGACATTATTGGCGAATAGCAATACCTCATCACTATACCCCAGATCCTTCAATATGTTCTTTAAACGGCACTGAATGACATATTCGTCTTCAACAATTAATACAGGTACCGGTAGCACGGCGTCTTGTGCTGTCATAAGCACACCCCTTATCGTTATTCTTATCACCCCATTGAAATTAAAATATAAACAAAAAAAGAAGAAAAATCATGAGTTTTTTTAACTTTATTGTGAGTAGCTCTAAGTATGAATAATTTTGAAAGCAGAGTTCTTGTTCTTGGAAAATTTAAATTTATAAACCATAAAAATGCCATCTATTTTCAGATGGCAATTTTTTATCTTCCAAATATTAGGAGCAGTTTATTTTTTGCTTTTCTTCTCAGGACCATATTGCTGCTTCAAATACTCCACAATATCTTTGGACTCAAACATTTTTGTATTGGTATTTGGGTCAACCAGATAAGGAACCTGAATATTATCTCCCATTACTTTTAAGACCTGTTCACGCTTACCACCCGGTAAAGGTTCATATTTCCCCGGTTTTAAACGCAGTTTTGCCAGACCTTGATCCTGCCAACGTTCTTTTGCCACATTATGATAGATGTAAGGGATTTCCAGTTCAGACAATACGCCACGGACAATACGGGTATATGGACTGGCTTCAAAGCCCCACAGCTCAAGAAGCTGTTCAGGCGCAGGGCTATTCTTCGACAACGGTTTAGCCATGCCACCACGTAGACCATTCACCATCGTACCTGCAATGGCAGCAACCGGCACTTTTGGATAATTTGAATATTTGGCTGGAGTCTTACCTGTCTTGCCATAATGCTTAAACAGGTGATGAATAATATCCTGAGATTCGTATAGCTTATCTCCGGTATTTTCATCTACTAAAAATGGAAACTGAAGTTTGCCACCTTGCTGTTTCACTTCGGGACGAAAGCGTTTACCGCCTCGTGGGCACGGATACACTTCATAATCGAGATTCAGTAAAGTCATGACCTCACGGACACGACGACAGAATGGCGATCCTTCATATTCATAAAGCTTGAGAGGCTTTTCAGGCTGATTCGGAAATGGTGTTCCAGTGGTACCACGTCCACCTTCCAGAAATGCGGATGCCAATGCCTGTGCTACTTTAATCTGATGGCCTAACATATCGTCTGTCCTCTTTATTATTTTCAAACCGTGAAAGCAGCAATCTAAACTGCCTGACTTCCACGGTATAGCTTGTTTTTGTATATTTTCAATAACCGGAATTAGTCCACCAGTTGCTCTTTGGACAGGACAATGCCGTTGTTATCAGCATAGACATACTCGCCTGATTTAAAGGTCACGCCACCAAAATAAAGCGGCACATCTACCTCACCAATCCCCTTACGGTTGCTCTTTTGAGGAATAGAAGCTAAAGCATGTACACCAAGATCAAGCTCAGCAATCGCATCGACATCACGGACACAGCCGTAGATAATTACACCATTCCAGTGGTTTTTCACCGCAGACTCAGCAATCAGGTCACCCATCAATGCACAACGCATCGAAGCACCACCATCTACAACCAGAACCTTGCCGGTACCATCTGTCGCCAATAACTCTTTTACTCGAGAGTTATCTTCAAAACATTTTACGGTCACAATCTGGCCGCCAAAGCTTTTACGTGCACCATAGCTTCTAAAGAATTTGCCATCCAGGCATGGGGTGACCACCTGCAAGTTTTTATCCGGATTGTCATCAAGCAGGTCACAAGTTACAAATGGTACGCTGGACACGATTTTTTACCCTCATTTCATTTTTTGTATGGCTAAATTATCATAAATTTCAAATTTCACAGTCTGATTCAGCGCTGCATATACCATAGTATGAGCCACCTGCTCTGCTGTCACTGGCTTGTATTTAAAAGAATCGGGGATGAAATGCGAAAACTTGTCAAACAGGTTCTGTGCCGCGTCTTCCAGTAAACGCTGATGATCTCGCTCACCAATCAACAAAGAGGGTCGGAACAAGCTGATACGCTCCAGAGACAAGGTCTGGATATAATCCTCTAATTCACCCTTTACCCGGTTATAGAACAGTCTGGATTTTGAATTGGCACCCATCGCACTAATCAACAGATAATGAGCATCCGTTTGCTGCACTAGTTCGGCAAAATGGGCGTTGATGGTGTAATCGGTATTATAAAAAGCTTCTTTGGAGCCGGCTTTCTTTAGCGTGGTACCCAGACAGCTAAAGGCATGAGTATGGCCACTGACATCCTGATCATTGAGCATTAAGAAATCCTCAACGACCACCTGCTTGACCTTGTGCCACTGTTCAAATTCTGGTTGATGTTTACGCACGATGACGCTAATACGCTTACAACTAGGTTCATTTACCAGCTGTTGTACCAAAGTCTTTCCGACCAAGCCTGTAGCGCCAATCACGATAGGATATGTAATGGTTTTAGTCATTTTTTGTACGATCTCCCTGCTTAGATACTAATCTAACGTTTTCTTTAGAATTTTTCTGCAACTAAAATGTTGTCAAAGCATGTCAAGACTTGACTTAAGCCCATAGTTTCCTCAAAATATGGCACTTGTTTACGGGCTGGTGATAGTTCTTCTGATGTGGTTTTCAGTTGAGTTTCAGCCCGCCCAGACCAATCTATTTCAAGGAGTGCACGAGTGGCAAACTCTGCTCAAGCAAAAAAACGTGCTCGTCAAAACGTTAAAGCACGCAAACACAACGCAAGCTTGCGTTCTATGGTTCGTACATATCTTAAACGTACAGTAGCTGCTATTGCTGCTGGCGACTATGCTGTTGCTACTGAAGCTTACAAAAAAGCTGTTCCAGTAATCGACCGTATGGCTGACAAAGGTATCATCCATAAAAATAAAGCAGCTCGTCATAAGAGCCGTTTGAACGCGCAAGTTAAAGCATTAGCTTCTAACTAATCGCAAATCAAAAGAAGCCCTTTTAGGGCTTTTTTTGTGCCTGAAATTTAATACCAAATCAACAATAAAGAATGATGAATACCAGATTATTCCCAATTCTAGTCATAGAAATCTTTTACTTAGACAAAAACAGAATAAACTATTCATCCTTATCCATAGAATGAGGTGTTGTGGTCTGATCTTGCTGCGCATTGTCTGTATCACGCTGACAGGCAGTTAATCCCAGCATAACGACCAGACTTAAAATTGTGATTATTTTCATGATGACTCCTATGCTTCCAAAATTGGTTTAAATATCAGCATAGTGATATTTCATCATTACTCTATTTCACTTTCATACGATAAATGTAAAAAAGCTCAACCTAAATGATTGAGCCTTTGAATTATTTATTTACCTTTAATTCGGCATTCTGAAATTGGGAAATATCCAGCTCATGCACTTTGCCCCGCCAGATCCATTTTAGTTTAGATTCCTCAAATACATCGCCTTCAAACCAGACAAACAGACCTTCCATCATTTTCGGCCAGTCTTCACGACTGACTTCCTGATGCCCAGACATCACTGCAATCATCGCTGCCAGAATGGTGTCATGACTGACCGCCAGACTGAGTCCATACAGCGTTTTCGGATGAGTGTTGTAAATTAATTCCAGTACATCCACTACGCCATTAATGGGATGTTTCATTCCGGGCAAGGCATTATTGACGAAGCTATTGATAAAGCCCAATGCCCCCTGTTTTTTGAAATATGGCCCTGCTTTTTGAATATCCAGTACAAAGCTGCCTGGCTCAACTAGCAAACCCTGTTCAACGATTTCAATCTTATGGGTATGCGGTGCTTTATCCGTTGCATCTGCCCCCTCGATCATCAATGCTGCGGTATCTACACAGCGCTGAATCGGACTCGATATACAATGCTGGATATGCCGATCTGTCTGATTGACCAGATAAGCGCCCCATTCCTGCGCCAGATCACGTCCTTGCGGCGTCAACTGCAAATCATAACCTGCCAGTCCCTGACCAGCGACATCTTCACGCAGAGAATGCCGCGTAAACAGAGTCACAGGTGTCTTGGTATCAGGCAATAAATCTATTGCACTGAGCATACTTGGTGGAAGCAGTTTTAATGCCACAATCTTGCCAACTGATCTATCAACGGAATCTTCCTCACTATACCATGAACGGCTATGAGCTCAATCATTGTCTTGCATGTCCGCCAGTGCCTGTAAGGCTAGTATTTTCATAGCTTCATTCTTATAGGCGATAAATCCGCCATTCAGTAAGGTCTTGCGCTGATTGTAGATGAATGGCCGACCTTCCAGATCAACCAACCCTCCACCAATTCGCTCGAGCATGCATTGACCGGCACTGGTGTCCCATTCCGAGGTTGGATGGAAACGAGGATAAATATCTACCCAGTCTTCAAGAAACATGCAGAATTTATAGGCACTTCCTGCCTTGAACTCGGTGTACGCGCTAAGTTTAGCCAGGCTTTGCAGATACTCGACATATTTAGGTTTTTGCTGGCTGCTCTGACTCAGACCGACAAAGACATCCTGATGATTTATAGCTGCTTCATAACCAAACCATGCCTGATTCTGAATATCGTATTTTAAAGGCATGCCCTGTTCTGGGCAGAAATAAATTAGCTGCTGCGCAGGAACCGCCAAAATAGCAAAGGTAGTCAGACTGCTTCTGACCAGACTGAGATTAATCGTGAATTCTGGGCGCTGATGCAAAAACTCTTTAGTGCCATCCAGAGGATCAAGTAACCAGAAATCTGTCCAGGCATGACGCTGATCCTGCTGCCCCTCTTCTGACAATAAAGGCAATTCTGAGATTTCCGCTAAAGCTTGGGTTAAATAACTATTCACCCGATAGTCTGCCTGGGTCACAGGAGAATCATCACTTTTCTTGACAATATCAAACGCAGCACCTGAACAATAACGCTGATATTCTTCTCGCAAAATTTCACAGGCCTGTGTCAAAATGGGCACAAACTGCAAAATCATCGGATCTTGTGGTGCTATTGTCGCTTTAAACATAGAAAACCTTATATGTCGAATTGCTCAGAAAAACCGCCTGTCATTTTTGATATGGACGGAACTTTACTTGATCTTGCCTACGATGATTTCATCTGGAACGAGTTATTACCGGTCCGTTATGCTGAAACACATGGCTGTAGTCTGGAACAGAGCCGCGAAACGCTTTATGCATTCTATCAGCAACATAATCATACCCTAAACTGGTACTCTTCTCGCTTCTGGACGGCTAAAGTCGAAGTCGACGTTCTGGCCATGCAAATCGAGCATAAAGATAAGGTTAGCTTACGCCCTTATTGCCTCGAATTACTCGATTATCTTAAAAATAATGGCTATCCCATCTGGCTTGCCACCAATGCCGACTGTGCAGGACTCGCCTTCAAACTGGATCATCTGAATCTCAAAGATTATTTTGATGTGATTGTCAGCTCGGAAAGCATTGGACATGCCAAGGAATTTGTAGAATTCTGGCAAGGTCTGAATGCTTTGCACCCCTTTGATCCTGAGCAGGTCTATTTTATTGATGATACCGAAAAAGTCCTGAATGGTGCCAAGGCTTATGGCATCCAGAACCTGTTCTGTATCCAGCAACCATCTTCCAGTAAAGTTGCACGCCAGACTTGTAATTACCCGATGCTGCACCAATTAACAGATTTAATCACTCATTTAAATCAGTCTGAGGTAAACAAGCAATATGCGTAAATCGTCTTTACCCGAAGATGCGGTAGGCATGCGTATAGATAAATGGCTGTGGGCGGCACGTTTTTTTAAAACCCGTTCCATTGCCAAGAATGCTATTGAGGGCGGTAAAGTCCATCATAATGGTGAGCGTGTAAAAGTATCTCGCGAAGTCCGTGTGGGTATGGAGTTGACGATTCAGCAAGGTATCGACAAAAAAACCGTAGTTGTAAAAGAACTTTCTGATGTTCGTGGTCCTGCACCTGTGGCACAGAAACTGTATGAAGAAACTGAAGTCAGTATCGCTCGCCGGGAATTGATTGCATCACAAAGAAAGTTGCATAATCTAGCGCGTCCCGATCATCGGCCAAGCAAAAAAGATCGTCGAGACATCAGTCGATTCAAGAATGAAAATAGTCAGAACTTTGATCAACATTGGTCATATAATGATGATTAAATTCAAGCGTCAGCATGTGTCGTAACACTGCTGGATTTTATAGAACACAAGGGAAATTTCTGTCACTATATTCCTGTGGAACGAAGCTCTAATGTAAGACATCCACTTGAGTACTAAGTTTGTGACATCGTATTGAGGTTGTAAGATGGATGAGAATAAAAACAAGGCGCTCAATGCTGCCTTAAGCCAGATTGAAAAACAGTTTGGTAAAAACACAGTGATGCGTCTTGGTGACAATACCGTGCAAGCAGTTGAAGCTGTATCTACAGGTTCTTTAACGCTTGATATCGCACTGGGTATTGGTGGTTTACCGAAAGGCCGTATTATCGAGATTTATGGTCCTGAATCTTCAGGTAAGACCACAATGACATTGCAAGCGATTGCTGAATGTCAAAAAGCTGGCGGTACATGTGCATTCATCGATGCCGAGCACGCGCTTGATCCTCAATATGCCCGTAAACTCGGTGTAGATATTGATAACCTGCTGGTTTCTCAGCCAGACAACGGTGAACAGGCACTTGAAATCGCTGACATGCTGGTACGTTCTGGCGCAATTGACCTGATTGTAGTCGACTCTGTTGCTGCATTGACGCCTCGCGCCGAGATTGAAGGCGAAATGGGTGACTCACATATGGGTCTGCAAGCACGTTTGATGAGCCAGGCACTGCGTAAAATTACCGGTAATGCCAAGCGTTCAAACTGTATGGTGATTTTCATTAACCAGATCCGTATGAAGATTGGTGTAATGTTCGGTAGCCCAGAAACAACTACTGGTGGTAATGCACTGAAATTCTACGCTTCTGTACGTCTGGATATCCGCCGTATCGGTCAGGTGAAAGAAGGCGACGAGATTGTAGGTTCTGAAACCAAAGTCAAAGTTGTGAAAAACAAAATGGCGCCACCATTCAGAGAAGCTCTGTTCCAGATTCTGTATGGCAAAGGTGTTAACCATCTTGGTGAACTGATTGACCTTGCAGTACAGCAAGAAATCGTTCAAAAAGCGGGTGCATGGTATTCATATCAAGGCGACAAGATTGGCCAAGGTAAAAACAATACCATCCGTTATCTTGAAGAACACAAAGAGCTGGCGGATACTATTGAAAAACTAATCCGTGAGCAACTGCTTACTACAGGCAAAGTAGTCGAAGATAAAGACGAAGAAGAACCAGCAGACTTTCTGGATGCATAATCCTTGAACGTCATAGCAGAGCGCCCTACGGGGCGTTTTTGTTATTATGGAATAGATATTTTTATCGAGATCAATATGTCAGACGCAAAATTCAGCAAACTTTTGGACTATGACGCGATTAAACAGCAGTTTGGTGATGCTGAAGATTCAGCCACTTCTTCACCTGTTGAGTCACAGGCTTTGCCAGAATTTGATCCGGAAGACAGCTTATTTGGTAACTCCGATAAAGAGCAAAAGAAACCCGGTCTAACCGGCTCGCGTTTGCGTTCTTACGCCTTTGCTGTACTGACTCGCAAGGAATACTCCAAGGCTGAACTCATTGAAAAACTGGCGCTTTATGCAGAAGATCGTAATGATGTGGTCACTTTGGTTGAAGAGCTATCTAGAGAAAACTATCAAAGTGACCAGCGTGTTGCTGAAATCATGTTGTCGAGCCAAAAGCGTAAAGGCAAAGGTCCCAATCAGATTAAAATGAAGCTGAAAAGCAAAAAAATTGATACTGCCCTGATCAGTGAAGAACTAAAAGAAACGGACTGGGTACAACAGGCTTATGAACTGAAGCTTAGAAAATATGGTCCAGAAGTGACGAAAGACCCAAAACTTAAAGCCAAACAGATCCGTTTTCTAATGTATCGTGGTTTTGAAATGGATGCGATCATGAAAGCGATTAGCCGCAAAGCCGAAGATTAATTCTTTTGTATTTGTGAAAAATATGCTTAGGCTATTTTTTTATTTTCCTCTTTGCCATCCTGCTTAACTTAAATAGTTTCCCTTAATTTACAATTAATCCCGAACAACAAAAAGCTTTCAAAAGCTCAAATTAAGATAATCTATTTTCATGATTGAATTTCAATGTTCCAAACAATTCAAGTATCCAAGGAAGCGGCATTAGATAGAAATTTAAAAGTAAACATTAAAGAAAGGGAAAACAATGAAGATTAAGATTGAAAAATAAAGAGAGAATAGAGAAATTTTATAATTATAAATCTGGTGGCAACCCTACCAGCAAAGCTCCGGCACATCATAGATCTACTACCGTTGCTACCTTCCGGTCCTGGCGGGGTTCATAGAGTACAATTGCGAAGTAACCGGCAGGGCTACCATTACAGGAACAGAGTATAGAGATTTTTATTGAAGTTGCAAGGGCTGTATTTCAAATTTTCGGCATAAGCTATCCGTTTGATTATTTTAAAAACAATATGCCCCAAGATGCTGATTTTTTAATATTCTTCACAATTAATTCATGAATATCGAAATTCACATGATCTTTGTAAAACCTTGTTGCAATTTCTAAAAATGCCGTTTTAAATGTGAAGCTATAAACGGGTTATCTCTTTTAGAATAAATGAGCTGCGGATACATAATCTCGCCAAGAATCATGGAACTTATATGATGTTTAAGAAACAGGTATTGTGTGCCCTCACTGCACTCTGTACAACCTCTCTTTTTGCTGCGATTCCTATCGAATCACGTGGACTCAGCCAAGGTGCTCAATCAAATAATATCAGCACTCAATCTGCCATTGCGACAGGCGCAGATGCACCTCAGACCAATACCAGCTGGCAGCTTATGCAAAAAAACCAGCAGCTTGAAAATGATCTACGCAGTTTACGTGGAAAAATCGAAGAACAAGAAAATGAGATCGAGAGATTAAAGAGCGAATTAACCAACCGCTATGCCGATCTGGATCAACGTCTGGAACTATTGCAGCAAAAAATTGAACCTGCTGAAGATACCTCCGCGGAGGATAACCAACAGGATATTTCTCCCAGTTTAAGCTCTAATGCTCCAGTAGCCACTAATCAGGCATCTACAACGCAACAGCCGAGTGAGCAGGAAAAAGCGGCTTATACCATTGCACTGGATGCCTATAAAAATGGTGGTGCAGCTAAAGCCATTGCACCCATGCAGAATTTTATCAAGAATAATCCGAATAGTGTCTATATCAGCAATGCTCACTTCTGGTTAGCTGAGTTTAACCTGTCCATTGACCCACCGAATTTTAATGAAGCAAAGAAGAATTATCTGATCGTGGTTGACCGCTATCCGAATTCTGCAAAAGCCTCTACTGCCCTTTATCAGCTTTATAATATTAGTAAGGATGTAGAAAAGAACGCTACTCTTGCTTCACAATATAAAGCGAAACTACTCAAGAATTATCCGAAAGCTGAAGAAGTTAAATTTTTGAAGTAAATAAAAAGTCCCATAAAAAAGACACCACGAAGGTGTCTTTTTTAATTTTACTTTCATTTCTATAACTTAACGCACAATGCCACGCTTGGATTGTTCGAGTGAATCAATCAGACGTTGTGCTTCAGAAACTTCTGGAAGAATCTCGTTACGGATTTTCTCAATAGCTTCCTGAGTCGTTAAACCAGATTTGTAAATCAACTTAAAGGACTCACGTAAACCGTTAATTACGTCTTTCGACCAGCCTTTACGACGCATGCCTTCAACATTCATGGCAAATGCATGTGCCGGATTACCCGATACCATCACATAGGCAGGAACATCTTTCAGAATCAGTGAAGCGCCCCCAATCATGCTGTAAGAGTCAATTTTACAGAACTGGTGAATACCTGAGTTACCACCAATCACGACATAATCGCCTACGTGTACGTGACCCGCCACACCAACATTATTTGCGAAAATATTATGATCACCAACCATACAGTCATGTGCAATATGGGTATTTACCATTAACAGGTTATGACTGCCAATCTTGGTAATACCTTTATCCTGAACCGTACCGCGGTGCAGACTGCAGTGTTCACGAATCTTGTTATAATCACCAATTTCCAGCCAGGTTTCCTCACCTGCATATTTCAGATCCTGGCAGACTTCACCGACGCTGGCGAACTGAAAAATTTCATTATGTTCACCAATACGTGTGAAACCACCTACCACGACATGTGAATGCAGTTTGGTACCAGCACCAATCGTGACATTTGGCCCAATAATACAGTAAGGGCCAATCTGTACATCTGCAGCAATTACTGCAGATGCGTCAATGATGGCAGTTGGATGAATTAGGGGATTATTGCTCATGCCTGCTCGACTTTCAGATGGGAAACCATAATTTCCGCGGTTGTTGCGACAATGCCATCTACTGTGGCAATACAATTATATTTATAAATGCCACGTTTTTGCATCACTAATTCAGATTTAAGTACTAATTGGTCGCCAGCAACCACTTGTTTTTTAAATCGAACCTTTTCAGCGCCAGCAAAAAGGAATAATGAACCTTCTTTTGGAGTTTCATTATTCATGACAAAACCAAGAATACCTGAGATCTGTGCTAATGCCTCTACGATCAATACACCTGGCATGATTGGATAGTTCGGAAAATGCCCCTGTAGAAACTCTTCATTAATTGAGACGTTCTTATAACCAACAATGCCATTTTCGGTAATATCGACAACGCGATCAACCAGCAGAAATGGATAGCGATGGGGCAAATATTCACGAATCTTTTGAATATTCATTGGCAATTCAGGCTTCGTGAATGTAGGCAAATTCGACTCTGTCATCATAATTATTTACGCAACTTAAATGTTGATTCAATGGACTCAATTTGAGATTGCATATGATCCAATCGTTTCACCAACTGGGTCAATGGCACATCTGCTAATTGTCTTAAGCGAACCACTGTGCGTTTCCATTGCTGATTTGGCAACAATCCCATGCCTGAAGAATAAGTACCTTCTTCAGTAATGTTATTTGTCACCATTGACATTCCTGTCAAGGTCACATTATCGGTGATATGTAGGTGTCCTGCTACCCCACAGGCCCCTGCGAGAATACAGTTTTTGCCAATTGTGGTACTACCGGCAATCCCGCATTTGGCTGCGATCGCAGTGTTTTCACCAATCTTGACGTTATGGGCGATTTGCACAAGATTATCAATAATGACACCTTGTTCCAGAATTGTGTCATCCAGTGCACCCCGGTCAATACTACAGTTTGAGCCGATCCGGACATCATCTGCAATACGGACTGAACCCAACTGGACAATTCGATGCCATTTCCCTTGATAAGGTGCAAACCCAAAACCTTCACTACCAATTACGGTATTGGCATGGATCCGAACACGATTACCGATTTTTGTAGCACCTGTTAAAGTCACATGTGCATCAATAAAACAGTCCCGACCAATTTCAACCTGGTCATCGATCTGAACGTGTGACTGGATAATCGTATTTTCACCCACCACACAATTCTCACCAATAACGGCATAGTGGCCAATATAGGCACTGTCAGCAATGATGGCAGATGGATGAATTTGTGCGGTACTTTCAATTCCCTGAATCGTATGTTTTTTCTCAAAAACGTGAGTCAGAATTGCAAAAGCCAGATAAGGATTGGCTACGACAATGAAGTTCTGCTGGGAAGTTAGCTGCTCTTTTAATTCAGCAGTCACAATTAAAGCGCCCGCCTTACTCTGAGTTGCCTGTTCCAGATATTTATCTGCATTGACAAATGCAAGGTCATGAGAGGTTGCATTTTCAAGACTTGCCAAACCTCTCAAACATAAATCTGCCTGACCTACATACTCACCTTGGACAAGACGAGCGAGGTCAGCTAACTGAAGTTTTTGATGATTCATCGATTATTTAATTGCATTAACCTTTTGAATCATTTTATCAGTTAAATCATACTTCGCGTCATAAGCAAGTACGGAATTTTTATTTAAAACCACATCTAGCTTGTTTTCTTGGCGTAATTGTTCAGCAGCACGCTTCAAATTTCCTTCAAAAGCCTTATTTACACTTTGCATACGCGTTTGCACGGTTGCCTGTACCTGTTGCTGCACCCCTGCCAGTTGAGTCGCTTTGCCTTCAAATTCTTTGGCTATTTTTTCACGTTCTGCTGGTGTTTTTGCAGCCTGACCTTTTTGCTTGATTGCAGCAAGGTCTTTTTGAAACTGTGCAATCTGTGCGGTTTGCGGCTTGATTTCATTTTCCAGAGTGGCATTTTGCTGCTTTAAATAGGTACTGTTTTGTACCACTTTTTCCAGATCAACAATTCCGTAATCATCCGCATGTGACAATGAAGTTAATCCCGCTAAAGCAATACCCATTGCCATCATCATTTTTTTCATGTTTTTACCCATTCAAAAAATTTTGCTCACAAAACCTGATGGCTTCATGAGCAAAATTTATATTTAAGATCAAAGTTTTCTTAGAAAGTACGTCCAATTTCAAACTGAACATTTTGAGTTTCATCACCGTCTTTATCATTCAACGGGTATGCATAGCTCAGTGATAATGGACCAATCATGGTAATCCAGGTGAAACCAGCACCTACGCTATAACGCATATTGCCTGCATCGAAACCAAAGTTATCTTTACAGTACTGTTTACCACTAATCGAGCTGCCATTCACGAAAATATTATCATTAGATACATCACACTGAGTATCAAATACTTGAGCACCTTCAGCAAAAAGTACCGGACGAACCTGACGCGCCCAATCTCCCTTAAATGGAACAGGCAGAACTAACTCAGTACCAAACTGAACTAAAGCATTACCGCCCACTTCTTCTGGGGATGGATCAGTTCGGCCGATGTCAGAGAAATATACGCCTGGATATTTAGGACCTAAGGTACTGTTTTCATAACCACGTACCGAACCATAACCACCGGCATAGAAGTTCTTATAGAAAGGCAGATCATTACCATAGCCTAAACGGCCATAACCACGCAGAACAAAGTCTTTGCCTAATGGGAAGAAAGCCTGTGCGTCATAGGTGAGCTTTTGATATTCCACATCACTACCTGGCAAGGCAATTTCTGCATTGACACGATGTGACATACCTGTAGTCGGGAACATTGGACGGTTCAAGGTATTATAAGACCAGCCCAGATTCAGGTTATAGGTCAAGAAATCGCCTTTAAACTCTTGACCATATGAAATAGTATCAAGTGGAGCACCATTTGCATCTACACAGTTGCCTGTTGCAGATTCAACCTGACCTGGACAGAAGTCACCACGCTTGGTTTCTTTACCACCATTACGTTCCAAATAGTCAGCCACATATGTAGATACATATGGCCCTGTGGTCACTTCAGTCTGGTCTATATTCAGACCCAGGCTTACACTCTGGTTCTCATCAATTGGATAACCAAAGTTAATACCACCACCCAAGCTGTCTGTAACATAGTTATTTACGTTATAGTCATCATCCAGCTTTGTTTTACGGTAGTAAAGATTATAACCGCGACGTACACCATCAATCGTGAAGTACGGGTCCATTACACTCAAGTTATAATAATCTTGAGTTTCAGAACGTGACAGATCAATCGAAACGCTGTTCCCTGTACCCAGGAAGTTAGTCTGACTTAATCCAGCCTGGAACGTTACACCACCACTTTGAGAGAAACCAACAGCTAGAGTACTTGTACCTGAATGCTGTTCTTCAACTGCCACATTCAAATCAATTTGATCCGGTGATCCTGGAATACGAACAGGTTTGATATCGACTGTTTTAAAGAAACCAGTACGTTCTAAACGCACTTTAGACAGGTCAATCTTCTCATTGCTTGCCAGCGCACTTTCCATCTGGCGCATTTCACGACGCAATACTTCATCGGCAGTTTTAGAGTTACCTGTGAAGTTGATCCGACGTACAGTCACTTGCTGACCCGGATTAATATAGTAGTTCAGGTCAACCTGTTTAGTTTCGTTATTGATTTGAGGTACAACATTTACTTCAGCATAGTAATAACCAGCATTACCATATTTACGTAGCAATAGCTGCTTGACCGCATTCACTCGTTCCTGAGAGTAGGTATCACCTTCTTTATACAACTGCAAAGCTTGTAGCTCTTCAGGTTTATAAAGCGCATCGCCCAGGAATTTGGTTTGTCCAAACTTAAACTGTTCGCCTTCATTCACTGAAACTTCAATAAAGACATTCTTTTTATCTTCACTCAGGTTCAGACTTGAATTGGTAATATTGAAGTTGATGTAACCACGGTTCAGATACATCGCACGTAAAGCTTCCAGGCTCGCAGCCATTTTTTCACGTGCATAACGGTCATTACGCGAAATGACCGAGCTCCAGCCACTTTCTTTAACAGCGAATGCCTGTTTGATATCTGATTCTTTAAAAACAGTATTACCGATAATATTGATATCAAAAACTTTAGCGGCTTTACCTTCAACAAAATCAATCAGCACTTCAACGCGGTTATTTGGTCGCGGTGTCGTTGTTACCGTAATATCGGCATCATAACGACCTTGCTGCATATATTGCTGTTCCAGCTCGGTTTCGACTGTTTGCAGTGCAGATTTCTTCAGCACCTCACCTTCAGCCAGACCCATTTTTTTCAGGCCTTCTTCCAGTGCTTCCTTTGGAATCAGCTTATTGCCTTTCAACTCAATTTTCGAAATTACCGGACGTTCTACGACCTGGAATACCAAAGTATTGCCCTGTTGAACGGCTTTAATGTCATCAAATAGTCCAGATGCATACAAACTACGAATCGCATTGGCAATAATCGGATCATTCACCCGGTCACCACTGTTGATTGGCACCAAGCCGTACACATTTTCTGGAGTTAAACGTACCAATCCATCAAATTTTATATCTTGTACAATGAAGTCTTCTGCCGCATATACTTGTTGTGCTACTGCCATTGCACTAACGAGTGCCAAAGGCATAAATAAATGTGTGTGCTGCATGCCAGTCTTTTCCGCTGTTAATTATTCCATTTACGTTATTATAAACGCATAAAGTCATTAAATAATGCCAAAAGCATCATACTGCCGAGCAGTACCATACCAATTTTTAATCCAATCAATTGTATTTGTTCAGAAACAGGTTTACCACGAATTAATTCGATAAAATAATAAACCAGGTGTCCGCCATCAAGCATTGGGATTGGCAATAAGTTTAATATCCCTAAACTTACACTCATTAGCGCCATAAAGGAAATAAAAGTTTCCCAACCCATTTCCGCGCTTTGTCCTGCCACTTTGGCAATGGTAATCGGGCCAGAAAGATTATCCAGACCAATCAGACCACGTACCATTTTGACGATCGAGTTCAGAATCATTGAAGACAGATGTGCTGTCTTGTCAAAGGCCATCACCATCGCCTCAACAGGCGTATAGTGAATCGTCTGTTTATATTCAGCAGGAATTGTCACCTTGCCCGGATCGCTTTGAACTCCGAGCATACCGGTTACATTCCCCATATTGTCACGTTTGCCTTGCGGCATGACCTGAAGATGCACGACCTGATTACCACGTAATACATCTATCTTAAGTAATTTTTCTGGTGATGCCTGTACCACTTGTACCACATCGAACCAGTCTTTCATCTGTACACCATCAATCGCCAGAATCTTGTCACCTTCTTTAAGACCCTGACGAATGGCTGCACCATCTTCACTCAGTTTGCTCACCACAGCCGGAATTTCCGGACGATATGGCAAGAAACCTAATGTATCAAGGGGTGACTGACTTTGATCTTTAAGAAAGTCTTGAATTGGTAACTGGAATATCTTGTTTTCACCCGCACGGTCTGCCTGAATCGAGACCACACCAGTTTCACCCACACGATCCACCAAGGCATAACTCAGTTTTTCCCAAGTTTCGACTTGTGTACCATCTACAGCAACAATCTTGTCGCCCGGCTGCATCTGTACCTCGGCTGCAGGTGTGTTTGGTAAAACCTTACCTACACGAGTATTCAGCTGTTCCTGTGCAGGTAAAAAAAGTACCCAAAACAGGACAACAGCTAAAAGCAGGTTAATGAGAGGACCCGCAGCAACGATGGCAATACGTTTCCAGGGATGCTGACGGTTAAAGGCTTTAGGCAAGTCTTCTTCTGCCACACTGCCTTCACGCTCGTCCAGCATTTTGACATAACCACCCAAAGGCAAAGCTGAAAGCTGATATTGGATACCGGATTTTTTGGAAGTCCACTTTAGAAGGGTTGGTCCAAAACCAATGGAATAGACCAGTACTTTAACGCCCAGTTTACGTGCCACAATGTAGTGACCAAACTCGTGAATCGCAATTAAGGGACCGAGTAATAGGATTGCGGCTGCAATAATAAACAAGGCGTTCATGTCTTAACTTCCTTTATTCACAACATATTGCTGTGATAAACCTCGTGCTGTGTGATCTGCATGCAGGATAGTATCCAGATCGTGTGCTGGTTGATTGTCCATCTGGTTCAGGACAGTTTCAACCACCTGAGGAATTTGGGTAAATCTGATTTGCTGATTTAAAAATGCAGCAACTGCAATTTCATTGGCCGCATTCAAAATTGTAGGCGCAATTCCACCACTCTTCATGGCTTGACGCGCTAATTTCAGTGCCGGAAAACGAACCACATCCGGTTCCTGGAAATTCAGTTGTGAATGCTTAACCAAATCCAGAGCCGGGATATGGGTACTGATCCGTTGTGGCCATGCCAAAGCATGTGCAATTGGCGTGCCCATATCCGGGTTGCCCATTTGTGCCAATGTTGACCCGTCCACATATTGCACCATGGAATGAATAATACTCTGTGGATGCACAACAACTGTAACAAATTGTTCTTGAACTGCAAACAAATGACACGCTTCGATAAGTTCCAGTCCCTTATTCATTAAAGTAGCGGAATCTACGGAAATCTTTTGCCCCATTGACCAGTTAGGATGTTTGCAGGCTTGAGCAGGTGTCACATCATGCAATTGTTCAAGCGAATGGTTCAGGAATGGACCGCCAGAAGCAGTCAGTAAAATCTGATGAACACCGAGCTTAGGTTGACCATTACGTTCGGCATCAAAGTAGTTTTGAGGCAGGCACTGGAAAATTGCATTATGTTCAGAGTCGACAGGCAATAATAATGCACCATAATCTCGCGCGGCTTGCATCATGATGTCGCCGGACATGACCAAGGCTTCTTTATTGGCCAACAGGACACGCTTACCCGCTTTGACTGCAGCCAATGTAGGAAGCAGGCCTGCCGCCCCGACTATTGCTGCCATCACAATATCAACATCAGCATGCTCTGCGACTGAAATTAAGCCCGCTTCATCCTGAAGAATTTCGATATCTGATAAGCCCTGCACTTGTAGCAACTGAGAAAGCTCATCGACCTTATTTGCAGGCACTACAGCCACTTTAGGACGGTACTGCCGACAGATTTCCGCCAGCTCAGTAATACGACTTTGCGCTGTCACAGCGAAAACCGAGTAAGCTTCAGGATGTTGCTGCAAAATTTTTAAAGTACTTTGACCAATTGAACCTGTAGCACCCAGTATACAAACAGCTTGTGACATTTATAAATCTACGCCAATAAGTTTTAAAACATATATGCCTGTTGCAAAGATAGGAGCTGCAGCAAGCAAAGAATCAATACGATCTAGTACACCACCATGACCCGGCAAAATACGGCCCGAATCCTTGATTCCAGCACGACGCTTAATCATGGATTCAAACAGGTCACCTAGCACTGAACTAAACACAGTAATAACAGAAAGGATCAGGAACAGACATAGCTCTGGCCAGGTCATATCCAGATAAAGTGAAGCGACGACAACCACGATGAGCATGGAGGTAAGAATACCGCCGTATAGACCTTCTAGCGACTTGTTTGGGCTGACATTTGGTGCGAGTTTTTTCTTGCCGAATTTGCGTCCAACAAAGTAAGCGCCACTGTCTGCACCCCAAACCAGCAGGAACAGGTACATTAACCACCATGGAGAGTTTAGCCAAACCGAGAAGATTGCTGTAACAGCAGCAGAAACCAGCACAATCCCGATGCCATGCAAGCTGACATTGTACCAGCCATCATAATCAGGATAGGTTTTAACCCAGTAAATACTCAGCAACCAGGTCAGGATAGATGCTGACCACAATAATAAGGCCACATCCCAATAGTATAAAGCCAGTGCAGATAAGGCTGCAGTCAGTAGACCATAGCCCCACGCCACTGGCTTGATTACATTTTTACATTTTCGCGGCATGAGTTTAAACCACTCATAGCCTGCCACCCCGGCAGCCACAACCATCAATGCGAACATTGGATATTGTGATTTGGTCGCAAACATACAGCTCAGTACGACTGCAACCAGCACCAATGCGGTTATAATCCGCTCAAACATGTGTATTAATTCTCAAGTCTTTCTTGAAGAATCTGCTCTGATGTTTTACCGAAACGACGTTCGCGCCCGCCAAATACAGCAAGTGCGTCATCGAATTCCTCTACGGTAAATTCTGGCCATAAGGTCTCAGTAAAATACAGCTCTGCATATGCTGCCTGCCAGAGCAGGAAATTGGACAGGCGGAAATCTCCACCGGTACGAATCAGCAGATCAACAGGCGGCAAGTCACTCAAACTGACATATTGACCGAACACATCAGTATCAATTGCTTCAAGATCTAATTTATTTGTTAAAACATCCGCAGCAATCTGCTTTGCAGCTTGTGCCATGTCCCACATTCCACCATAGCTGATTGCAATAGTAAGCGTCATACTATCGAAATTAGCAGTCCTTTGTTCTGCTTGCAACATCAATGCTTGCAGTTCAGGAGATAAACGCGACCGATCACCAATAAAACGTAAAGCAATATTAAATTTTTGCATACGTGGCAACTGTTCATGAATCGTGTCTTCCAACAACTTCATGAGCAAGTCGACCTCATATTGGGGACGGTTCCAGTTTTCGCTGGAGAATGCAAAGACCGTTAAAGCCTGGATATTTCTTTTTCTACAATGTTCAACAATCGGGTCTAGAACCGTTTTTCCTTCACGGTGTCCATCGCCTTTCTGCATCTGATTTTTTTTGGCAAAACGATTGTTGCCATCCATGATGATGGCAACATGTTTTGGAAGACGGGAATTTTCTTCAGAAGCGGTCATTGATGAATTAGACCTTCATCAATTCAGCTTCTTTCGCAGCCAAGCGTTTGTCTACTTCAGCAACAAATTTGTCTGTGATTTTCTGAATTTCGTCAGATGCACGACGTTCATCATCTTCAGAAATTTCTTTTTCTTTCAACAATGCTTTGATGTCACCTAAAACATCACGACGGATGTTACGGATCGCAACTTTGGCATTTTCAGCTTCGTTACGTGCAACTTTCTGCATGTCACGACGAGTTTCTTCAGTCAACGCTGCCATTGGTACACGGATCGCGTCAGCAGTAATCGGGTTCAAGCCAAGATCAGACTCACGGATCGCCTTATCAATTGCAGCAACCATTGAACGTTCAAACGGTTGAACCAGCAATGTACGTGAATCTTCCACGCCTACGTTGGCAACCTGGTTCAATGGCACATCAGAGCCGTAGTAAGGAACCATGACACCGTTCAAAATCGATGGATGCGCACGTCCGGTACGAACTTTTGCGAAACCATGTTCTAACGAGTCAAGAGACTTGTTCATACGCTCTTCTGCGTCTTTTTTAAGATCGTTAATCATATGATCTTCCTTACTTAATTCTTAAAAGATGTATTTACTAAATTAGGAGGTAGTATAAAGGGCTTTGTAGCTCACGTCATTAATTGGTGACGTGAGTTCCTTCTTTTTCACCCATCACCACTGAAAGCAATGCGCCAGATTTGTTCATGTCAAATACTTGAAGTGGCACATTGTGGTCACGACATAAGCAGATCGCGGTTAAATCCATGACGCCCAACTTCTCGTCCAGCACCTGATCAAATGTCAAAGTATCGTATTTCACGGCATCTTCGTATTTGCTTGGATCTTTATTGTAAACCCCATCCACCTTAGTAGCTTTCAGGATCAGGTCAGATTCAATCTCGATACCACGCAAACAAGCTGCTGTATCCGTAGTAAAGAACGGATTACCTGTACCCGCAACAAATACGCACACTTCACCTTGAGTCAGATGACGGATGGCATCGCGACTAGAATAAGATTCAACCACTGCACCAATCGGCAATGCAGACATCAAACGGGTTTTGATATTACGGCGCACCAAAGCATCGCGTAATGCCAGACCGTTCATGACAGTTGCCAGCATACCCATCTGGTCACCGGTTACACGACCAACAAGACCGTCTTTTTGCAACTGGCTACCACGGTACAGGTTACCACCGCCAACTACGATACCGACTTGTACACCCAAACCCACGAGATGCGCAATAGAAAGTGACATCTGATCGAGCACTTGTGCATCGATACCCATGTCCTTGTTTCCTGCCAGTGCTTCACCAGATAGCTTTAGCAGGATGCGACCAAATCGTGGCTTTTTAGAATCCAACATCTCAAACTCCAAATTATTTAATATAAATTCTTTTAATTCAAAATCTTAAGCAGACTTGATTGAGATCAGCTTGGCAAATAAATCATATTCATCTGCATCAGTGATTTCGACTTCAAGCAAATCCCCTGCCTTAATCACACTTTTGTCGATATCTTCAACAAAAACATTACCATCAATTTCAGGCGCATCCGCATATGAGCGTGCTACAGCAACCGGGAATTCTTCTTCCAGGTCATCGACTAGCACCGTCATTTTCTGGCCAATACGTTTTTGTAGCTTCGCTGCTGAAATTTCCTGCTGAACCTGCATGAAACGTTCATAACGTTCTTGCTTGATCTCTTCAGGCACATGATCTGGAAGATCGTTCGCTGTCGTACCTTCAACTGGTGAATAAGTAAAACAGCCCACGCGATCCAGTTGTGCTTCTTTCAGCCAGTCCAGAAGCATCTGGAAATCTTCTTCCGTTTCGCCCGGGAAACCCACCACAAATGTAGAACGGATGACTAGGTCAGGACATTTCTCACGCCAAACTTTTAAACGCTCCAGTGTATTTTCACTGTGAGCAGGTCGTTTCATCAGCTTCAGGATTCTTGGGCTGGCATGCTGGAATGGAATATCCAGATAAGGCAGGATTTTGCCTTGCGCCATCAAATCGATTACGGCATCTACGTGTGGATATGGATAAACATAGTGCAGACGCACCCAGATGCCCAATTGACCCAATGCTTCACACATGTCATAGAATTTAGTTTTAACTGGCTGGCCGTTCCAGAAATCCAGTTTGTATTTGGTGTCAACGCCATAAGCAGAAGTATCTTGGGAGATCACGAGTACTTCTTTGACACCTGAACGTTTCAGTGCTGCAGCTTCTTCAAGCACAGAACCGACTGGACGGGAAACCAGATCACCACGCATGCTTGGAATGATGCAGAAGGTACAACGGTGGTTACAGCCTTCTGATATTTTCAGGTATGCATAATGTTTAGGGGTTAAACGGATACCCTGCTCAGGCACCAGATCAATAAATGGATTGTGTTTTGGCGGTTCAGGAACATACTCATGTACCGCATCCATCACTTCTTCATATGCTGCTGCACCTGTCACTTTTAGGACATTCGGGTGCATTTGGCGAATTTTATCTTCGTCTTTTCCTAGACAACCTGTTACGATGACACGACCATTCGCGCTCATCGCTTCACCGATGGCATCTAAAGACTCTTGTACTGCAGATTCAATAAAACCACAGGTATTTACTACTACTAAATCAGCACCGTCATAATCCGATGCGACATCATAACCTTCAGTCTTTAACTGAGTTAAAATTCGTTCAGAATCTACCAATGCCTTAGGACAACCTAAAGATACAAAACCGACTTTGGGGGACTTCATGAATCTGCGCTCCACTAGAATGCGCGTATTGTATGTCTTTTCGCATCATAAAAATAGTTGAAATGGCCACTCTTTGCATCACGCACTAAAATAACGCCATAAAATATTCAATATAAAAGCTTATGCACCAAAATGAATCATTTTAGGTTTACAGCCTCAATTTAATCCGTTATACCTGAGTTTGATTGGGCATCCCCGTCAGATTTCGTGCATTTTTCAGCAAAATTTTAACAAGAGTTCTAAAGTTGGCGTGCATCTTGCTTAATTTGCCTCAAATCTGAACTTTGAAATTGTTATTTTGCTTTATGAAGATGCCATTGCGCCATTTTAATACAGGAAAACCACCGCTAATGGATCAGCCTCTTTCCATCGACTATCGCCTTTTGGTGGACAATCTGACCACTGCCATTATGCTGGTTGATAGCCACCTGAATATTTATTACTTAAATACGGCCTGCGAGGCCATGTTTGATGTCAGCCTGTTACGCGCATCAGGCACGCCGGTATTAAATATACTGCAAGCACCGACAGATGAATTCAACACTGAAGAATCTCTATATAACACGCTGCACACAGGCCAACCTTATACTCGCCGTGAGGCGACGATCATTGTCAATTTTAAAGACATTCATGTGGACTATACGGTTTCCCTGCTCAATGCGGGCAAGCCAAATCATCCTTTATTGTTAATCGAGCTGAATCAGCGTGATCGTATGCTGAAAATCTCACGTGAAGAAAACTATATCCAGCAGCACCAGGTTGCGCGCCAATTAATTCGTGGCGTGGCACATGAAATTAAAAATCCACTTGGTGGTATTCGTGGTGCAACCCAGCTTCTGGCACGTAGCCTTGAAGATCCAAAATATAAAGAGTTCACTGACATTATTATTAGTGAAGTGGATCGCCTGAGAAATCTGGCAGATAGCATGCTCGGTTCACGCCAGTTACCAAGCTATGAAATGGTCAATGTACATGAACCATTAGAACGCGTCCGCTCACTGATTGTGAATCAGACTAAAAAGAAAATAAAAATTACTCGGGACTATGATCTGTCCCTACCGGAAGTTCTGGCAGATCGCGATCAGCTCATTCAGGTCATGCTAAATATCTGCGTAAATGCCGTTCAGGCGATGACAGAAAACAAGGATTTCTTTGTCGAGCATCAACCGGAACTTATTTTAAGAACCCGAATTCAGCGGCTTTATACCATTAGTGGTGTGATTCACCGATCTGTGGTTCGAATCGACATTGAAGATAATGGCCCTGGTGTTCCAGACGATATTATCGAAGCCGTGTTCTATCCACTGGTGACCAGCCGTGCCAAAGGTACCGGACTAGGTCTCAGCATTGCTCAAAATATTATGCATCAACATAACGGAATGATTGAATGCCAGTCAGTTCCAGGAAAAACCGTATTTAGCTTATTTTTACCTTGGGAGTCAGATCATGTCGCGAAATAAAATATGGGTGATTGATGACGATCGTGCCATGCGTTGGGTACTAGAAAAAACATTTAAAGAAGAAGGTTTCGACGTTACTAGTTTTGAAGAAGCCCAGTCAGCACTTGATCAGTTGGGTGTCGATGCACCTGATGTGATCCTGACCGATATCCGTATGCCGGGTATTGACGGTTTGACCTTTTTAGGCAAGGTGAAAAATACCAATCCTGATTTGCCGGTTATTATTATGACGGCGCATTCAGATCTGGAATCTGCGGTATCCAGTTATCAAACGGGTGCTTTTGAATACCTGCCAAAACCATTTGATATTGATGAAGCATTGGCACTGGTCAATCGTGCAATTTTACATATCACTAAATTACAGCAGCAAGAATCTGCCAAATCTGCACCAACCATTCAATCGACTGAGATCATTGGTGAATCGCCAGCAATGCAGGAAGTGTTCCGTGCGATTGGTCGTTTGTCTCAATCACATATTACCGTATTGATTAATGGTGAATCTGGTACAGGTAAAGAACTGGTTGCGCATGCCTTGCATCGCCATTCACCACGTAGCAATAAACCGTTTATTGCACTAAACATGGCCGCGATTCCGAAAGACCTGATTGAGACTGAATTGTTTGGTCATGAAAAAGGCGCTTTTACCGGTGCAAATACGCAACGTCAGGGCCGTTTTGAACAGGCCAACGGCGGTACGCTGTTCCTGGATGAAATTGGTGACATGCCATTTGAAACACAAACGCGTTTATTACGTGTCCTAGCTGATGGGGAATTCTATCGTGTTGGTGGTCACATTCCGGTTAAAGTTGATGTACGTATTGTGGCTGCAACGCATCAGGACCTGGAAAAGCTGGTACATGATGGTCGCTTCCGTGAAGACTTGTATCACCGTCTAAACGTGATTCGTATTCATATACCTAAACTGGCACATCGCTCTGAAGATATTCCGATGTTGGCGCAGCACTTCCTGGCGCGTGCAGGTAAAGAATTAGGCGTTAATCCTAAAATCTTACGTCCTGAAACTCAGGAATATATGCAGAAGCTGCCTTGGCAAGGGAACGTTCGTCAGCTTGAAAATACCTGTCGCTGGCTCACAGTGATGATCACAGGCCGTGAAGTTTATCCAGAAGATCTGCCACCTGAATTAAAACAGATTCCAATTCAGCAGCAAGACCCGGGTGCTCCAATTCCAAACCCGAATCAGATTGCGCCGCATCACTGGGATGAATTACTGGGTCAATGGGCAATCCAGAAACTGAAAAACGGCGAAATGAAGCTGTTAGATGTGGCTACACCAATGTTTGAACGCACACTCATTAATGCTGCACTACAACAAACCCGTGGTCGTAAGCGTCATGCAGCCGAACTATTAGGTTGGGGGCGTAATACCCTCACCCGTAAGTTGAAAGAACTCGGCATGGACAGTGCGGAGGATGATGAAGTCGAAGAAGTCGAAGGCCAAGCCTGAAATTAAAAAAGCACCCTTGGGTGCTTTTTTATTGCTTATGTATAGTAATGAGATTCCTACACTGTTAAACCGATATAACGCGAATAACCTGCTGCACCTAAATCTGACTTTAAAATCAGATAATTCGGATAAGTACTTGTGGTGATTTCTTCGAACATGTTGACGATGTCATCATTGGCATGCAGTTCATCCACTGTTTTTCGCATAGTTTGCTCAAATTCATCGGTGATGTATTCAAAGCCGATATCCATGGCAATAAATAAGGTATGTTCACAGGGTTGAACATACTGCTCTTCTTGCCAATTAATGATGTCTTGATGGCAATGAGGACAAGCGATGTTGTCTGTGGCTTGGATATCGAGTTCAACGAGTTGGTATGGCATTGGAATGATCTAGATGTGGAACTTTTGAATATTTTAGCAAATCCCAACATCATCGCAGTCATTCTTTAGAAAATTTCTACAACCATTGCACAAGCAATTCTTCCACCATTTCTTTACCTCGTAAATGATTCATCCAAGATGATGGAATTGCATCTACACCATAATATAAACCAGCTATACCACCCGCCACACATGCAGTCGTATCTGTATCATTACCCAGCGCAATTGCTGTCTTAATCACCTTTTCATAATCGCTAGCTTGTAGTGCGTAATATGCCGACTTTAAACAATCTACGACATAGCCAGTACCTGTCGGTCGATCCCAGTCATCACTTAAAATATGGTGCTCAAGCTCATCTAACGCACCATTCTGATCACTCAATTCACGCTTGAGTATTTCAATTGCTTCTATCCATGAATCTTGAATAGAACAACCATCTAAAATTTTACGTACCCATAAACAATATAATGCACAACATAATTTAGAACGGATATGCGCATGAGTCAGATGTGATTGTATAAATGCCGCCTCTATTAATTCACGATTAGAGCCTTGATGCCAGAGCGCTAAAGGCAATACACGCATCAGCGCACCATTACCATTGGCATATTCATCATTTTTCGCAACTTGATTTAACTCGATACCCGATTGATAACGATGTATCGCATCAACCGTTTGAATTCCCACATCAAATACCTGACCATCGACAGCCATATAACCTGATTGGTACCAATCGCAAATCCGTTGCATAAAATCTTCAGGATTGAGTTTCTTTTGATCTAACAATGAGGCCAACAAACATAATGCTTGTGCACCATCATCTGACCACGTTCCAATTGGAAGACTGGCATAAGTCCGCGCAAATCCTTTTGGGGGAATCATATCAATTTGTTCAATATCAGGCAGCTGGCTCGGCACTTTAAACTCATAAGGCACACCTACCGCATCACCAACAAGTAAACCGTAAATCGCGCCACGTATGTATTTTTCTCTATCCATGTTTTAGATTCATTGTTGTACATTTCCCATAATTAACATAGCAAAATTACTGAATCTATCTTGAAATAATTGATCTTTAATTTTTTTCAAACTTATTAAACATAAAAAACCCGCATTACGCGGGTTTTTTACTTCCAAATCTTAAGCAGATTTTTTCGCTTGGGCATTCTTACGAATCGTAATCATCACCAATTGAACTGCTGCAGGGGTTACACCCGGAATACGGCTTGCTTGAGCCAGTGTTTCAGGACGAATATCTTTTAACTTCAATGTAATTTCACGAGAAAGACCTGAAACAACATCATAGTCAAAATCAGCAGGAATCTTGGTTTCCTCTAAACGTTTCATTTGTGCAACGTCTTGATGCTGACGGTTGATATAACCTTCGTATTTCACCGCAATCTCAATTTGATCACCCACTTGTGGTGAAACTTCAGAACCTGTGAGCTCTGCAATTTGAGCAAAGGTGATGTTTGGACGTTTTAACAAATCAATTGCAGAACATTCTTTAGAAAGATCCGCACCCGTCATTTCTACGAATTTTTTACCCATTGGATTGTTTGGTGCAGCCCAAAGGTGTTGCAAACGACCTGTTTCTTTCTCTACAGCTTCCATTTTTTCACAGTAAGCTGCCCAACGTTCGTCATCTACCAGACCCATTTCACGACCGATTGGTGTTAAACGCTGATCCGCATTATCTTCACGCAACATCAAACGGTATTCCGCACGTGAAGTGAACATACGATACGGTTCTTTAGTACCTAAAGTAATTAGGTCATCAACCAGTACGCCCATGTATGCTTCATCACGTTTTGGTGTCCATTGTTCTTGATCCCATGCACGACGTGCAGCGTTCAAGCCTGCAAGCAAGCCTTGAGCACCCGCTTCTTCATAACCGGTTGTACCGTTAATCTGACCAGCAAAGTACAGGTTATTGATCGCTTTGGTTTCCAAAGTGAACTTCAACGCTTGAGGGTTGAAATAATCGTATTCAATTGCATAACCCGGACGAAGAATGTGCGCATTTTCCATACCACGGATTGAGCGTACCAGTTCAAACTGTACGTCAAATGGCAATGAAGTCGAAATACCATTTGGATAAAGCTCATGTGTATCCAGGCCTTCTGGTTCAAGGAAGACCTGATGGGAGTCTTTATCAGCAAATTTATGAATTTTATCTTCAATTGATGGACAGTAACGTGGACCTACACCTTCAATCACACCAGTGTACATCGGTGAACGGTCTAAACCGCCACGAATGATCTCATGGGTACGTTCATTGGTATGCGTGATGTAGCAGTTCACTTGCTCTGGATGCATCGATGCATCACCCATAAATGACATGGTTGGAGACGGGAAATCACCCGGCTGCGGTGTCATGACAGAGAAGTCGACTGAACGTGCATCAATACGTGG
The DNA here is from genome assembly GCF_013417705.1 of Acinetobacter sp. YH12235. Classification (NCBI taxonomy): domain Bacteria; kingdom Pseudomonadati; phylum Pseudomonadota; class Gammaproteobacteria; order Moraxellales; family Moraxellaceae; genus Acinetobacter; species Acinetobacter sp. YH12235. The sequence goes on from NZ_VPDL01000015.1 coordinate 43,861, forward strand.
CGGTGTACCTGTTTTTAAACGACCTACAGGTAAGTTTAACTCACGTAAACGATGTGCCAATGAAATTGAAGGAGGATCGCCAGCACGACCGCCTGAAGCATTGTTTAAGCCAATGTGAATCACACCACCTAAGAATGTACCTGCAGTTAGCACCACAGTTTTCGCATCAAAGCGAATACCCATTTGGGTCACGACACCTTTAACAGTATCGCCTTCAACAATCAGGTCATCTGCTGCTTGCTGAAAGATATCCAGATTCGCTTGATTTTCTAAAGTCTCACGAATCGCTGCTTTATAACGAACACGGTCAGCCTGCGCACGAGTTGCACGTACTGCTGCACCTTTACGTGAATTCAGAATACGGAATTGAATACCGCCTTTATCGGCAGCCAGCGCCATCGCACCGCCCAAGGCATCAATTTCACGCACTAAATGTGATTTACCGATCCCGCCAATGGCCGGGTTACAGCTCATCTGCCCTAAAGTCTCAATGTTATGAGTTAAGAGTAATGTCTGTCGACCCATACGTGCTGCAGCCAGTGCTGCTTCCGTACCTGCGTGACCGCCACCGATAACAATGACATCGTATACTTTAGGATAGTGCATAGTGGTAAATAGAGAGATAGAAAAAGGATAGCTGAACATTATAGCAAACTTCCTTCCAAAGTTGACAAAATCACTTGAATTTATCCTTCGGAATTTACTCTGCCAGCCAATAAAGCAATGTAATTAAACTTTGCATACTTACTATATAAATTAAACATCTAAACTCAAAAAGTTACCCGACTCATATTGTTTAATATTGATTAGTTTTTAATCTATAAAGTGGTCACATTACAAACAAAGGTATACATGATGAATAAGAATATTTTCCTAGCAACAGCGCTCTGCGGTCTATGTTTCGCTCCATTTGCAGCCTCAGCAAATGATAAAGTCGAGAAGGTTTATAATGCCCAAAAATACCAGCAAGTTTGTAAAGGTAAATCAGAGGGTGCTCCTGTAAGTTTTGCTTACCGCGGCATTATCTGGAATGGTACCTGTCAGCAACAGTTCTTCCCTTCATCATCAACCAATATCAAAGGCGATGAACCTGAACTTTATACGTCTTGTAGTTCAGGCGGCAAAACTTCAGCAACCATTAATGGCACTCAGGTCAATGGTAAATGTGCATTAGGCTTTACCCCTCCACGTCCACAGTCACAAATGCAAACTCAGCCTCAAACCCCATCTCAATCAGGGATGTAAATCACTATATAGCTGATTAAATATATTTTTAATCAGAAACTTAACGGGTAAAATGCATAAATTTTACCCGTTTTTATATTGCTTATTTATTCATCTACGCTAAACTCAAAACATACCTAAAAAATGAATAATAAAAAGGAAACTTCATGGATTCGGGGTTTTTTAGTTTGTTTTTGCCGATTACTTTGGCAATTACGATGATGGGGTTAGGACTACAGTTAACAGTCAAGGATTTTCTGCATGTTAGTCGTTATCCCAAGGTGATTTTTATTGTCTTATTCTCACAACTGGTCATTTTAACCGGTTTAACCTTTTTAATCTGTCTGGTACTGGATCTGCCACCATTGCTTGCTGTAGGCATGATGCTGCTAGCTGCCTCTCCAGGAGGTGCCACTGCCAATCTGCTGAGCTATCTTTATAAAGGTGATGTGGCGCTTAATATCACGTTAACCGCCATCAATACGATTATTTCTATTTTCACCTTACCTTTTATTATGAACCTGTCCCTGTACTATTTTATAGGACAGGATACCGGCATCGGCTTACCGCTTGAAAAAATGGCTCAGGTTTTTCTGATTACAATTATTCCGGTTGTGATCGGCATGCTGATTCGGGCAAAATTTCCAAAGCTTTCAGATATTGTACATATGCCAATGCGGTTTCTATCTATCGCTTTTTTAAGCATGCTCTTGATTTATGCCATTTTCCAAGAGCGCTTTAACATCATCGAATATTTTGCCAGTATCGGGATTGCTACTTCCATATTATGTTTTTCCAGCCTGTTTCTCGGTTATTGCCTGCCTTTATTAATGGATATCCCAGACAAGATGGCACGCGCCTGTACCTTTGAAGTCGGCATTCACAACACAACTGTATCAATGACGATTGCGATTTCTGTCCTCAATAATGTCACCATTGCCATCCCTGCGGGTATTTATTCAATTGTCATGTACGTTTTTGCCGGTATTTTTGGTTTTATGATTAGTCAGCAAAAGCTTAGCTATAGTGGCAAGAGTCGTTTATCAGATTTGTAACTTCCTAAGCCAAATGCCTGCTTAAGCTGTATGCTTTTTATAGAAAATTTAAAACTATTAAAATAAATTTCTATAAGGAGCATGCAGATGGACTCTGGCATCATAACAATATTCCTCCCCCTCGCACTCGCCATCATCATGGTGGGATTAGGACTCGAACTCACGCTCAAAGATTTTGCCCGGGTAAGCCAGCACCCTAAAGCAGTGCTGGTTGCCTTGTTTTGTCAATTAATTCTACTGGTAAGCATTGCTTTCATTCTATGTAAAGTTCTGACTTTACCACCTTTACTAGCTGTTGGTCTGATGTTGCTGGCCGCATCGCCAGGTGGCAGTACCGCAAATCTGTTCAGCTATCTGTTTAAAGGCGATCTAGCCCTCAATATTACCTTGACTGCGATCAATTCGGTGGTTGCTGCATTTACCTTGCCTTTAATCATGAATTTCTCGATCATGCATTTTATGCAGGACAGTCAGCAGATCAGCTTGCAGTTCGGAAAGATCCTACAAGTGTTTGGTATCATTATTATACCGGTCGCGATTGGTATGTTGATTCGTCATTATGCCCCAGCACTCACTGTAAAGCTGAATAAGCCTCTTCGCATTTTTGCAGTCCTCTTTCTGGTGCTGATTATTGCCGGAGCAATTTATAGTGAACGCGCCAATATTGCCGAATATCTGACTCAGGTAGGTTTAGCAACCGCCCTGTTCTGTCTCTTCAGCTTAATGATTGGCTATTTTGTTCCACGACTAATGAACATCAATTCTGCTCAGGCACGTGCCAGCGCTTTCGAGATCGGTATTCATAACAGTACACTCGCCATGACCATTGCACTTACTGTCATGTCCAGCACTGTGGTTGCCATGCCTGCTGCGGTCTATTCCATCTTCATGTATATCTTCGCGGCTATTTTTGGATTATTACTGAATCGCTTTGCTCCAGTAACTGCACGTCCTAGCATTTCTCCCACTCAGGAAAATGCGTTTTAACCGGTTTTCATAAAAAGGATGCGAAAGCATCCTTTTTATTTGACTCCGTCTCAAGAAGATCACACCTTCAAGCCGAACTTCCGTTACAATAGCTTTTTGAAAAAATGTATAAAGGTTATTTCTGTGAAGTGGTTACAAATTCATATTACAGTTGATCAAGCTCAGGTAGATTTTACTGAAACATTACTTAGCTCACTGGGCGCCGTAAGTGTCACTCTGGATGATGCTGAAAACCAGGATTTGCTGGAACCACTTCCAGGAGAAACACCGCTCTGGAATAAAGTGATCGTGACTGGCATCTATGCTCAGGAAGATGACGAAGAAGAAATCGATGTAGCTGCATTGGAAACCTTTATTCACGCACAACTACCTGAAGCACCGATCCGCCATGAATTCCTGGAAGATCAAGCTTGGGAACGCACCTGGATGGATGCCTACGAGCCAATCCAGATTTCTGAAAAATTCTGGATTGTTCCAGAGTGGATGGAAGCGCCTGAAGCAGATGCAGTGAATATCAAGCTTGATCCAGGTTTGGCTTTTGGTACAGGTAACCATGCATCTACTTTCCTTTGCCTGCAATGGCTAGGCAAAACCGATGTAAAAGACAAGATCGTGATCGATTATGGCTGTGGTTCAGGTATTCTGGCTGTCGCGGCCCTGTTACTCGGTGCCAAATATGCCTATGCAACTGATATTGACCCACAAGCTGTTTTAGCCACCAAACAGAATGCTGAACTGAATGGCGTATTGGATCGACTTTATGTTGGTTTACCGGAAGAGTTCAACACAGAGCTTGGCGAGCAGAAAGCAGATGTGTTTGTTGCCAATATTCTGGCTGGCCCACTCATGATGCTTGAGCCTGAGTTCGCAGAATTGGTCAAACCTGAGGCAGAGTTCGCACTCGCAGGTGTTATCGAAGAGCAAGTTGCTGATGTTACTAGCATTTACTCAAAACATTTTGATATATTAGAAGTAGAAAAACGCGATGAACACTGGTGCCGTATCTCGGGGAAACGCCATAAGAATTAAAGAGTCTATAAACATTTATGAGTGACAAGCGAACCCACTGCCCGACCTGCTCTACAACCTATAAAGTTACGGTTGCGCAATTAACCATTGCCCAAGGCATGGTTTGCTGCCCAAAATGTAGTACGACCTTTAATGCTTTATCGCATCTGGTGACCGAAGCACAGAATTCGGTCGCCCTTACCCATACGCCAAGTCATGTTTCTTATATTAATAGAAACCTCACCGAATCTACTTCTTCAGCTAATTCTTCAGATCAGCACTATTTACTGAACATTTTTGATGAAAAAGTTGAAAACTCCAATATTGATCTGAAAACCTATCTGAACAACCTGAATTATTTCAGTACTGAACCGATTGCAGTACTGCCTAGCATGAACTGGGATGATCAGGCTGATAAACAGCACAATAAAGGCCCGCTTTATTATTTAGGCTGGACCAGCCTAAACCTGTTCTTATTTGGCTTACTTTTATTTCAATTCTTCTGGTTCAATCCACACTATATTAAGAATAGTCATGTGATGAGTGTGGCTTTTAACAATATCTGTGAAGTGTTCAACTGTTCCAATCTGGAAGAACATTACAATCTGATCAATACCAATAAGGTCAAAGCCAAAGCGATTGCCACAGATAAAACCCAGTTTAGTGGTGAGCTAATCAATTTCCACAAGCGCAGTCTGGAAATGCCAAACTTAAGAGTTCACCTTAAAGATCAGGGTGTAGTCTTGGCGACTTATAATTTAAAACCTCAGGAATACCTGATCGAAAGCCTGGTTAAGATTCAACGTATTCCCCAAAACAGCCCATTTAAATTTGAATTTGTGCTTCCTGTCGACCGTAAAGACTTCGATAATTACAGTTTGGAAATAATTCGACCTTAATATTGATAAAAACTATTAAAAAACGAAAAAAAAGTTAAAAAAAATGCAGTTTTCTTGCTCACTTTTCCCGAGACAATGGTATTATACGCGCCACGAAAGCTATGTGCTGCAAACTCCTCGCTACTTTTTCACAACAAATACAGTCTTGCCTAATGCGCTATAAAACTTATTGCGTATCGAGCAGATTTTTTTGTTTTGATTTTGGTCAGTAACAAAACTTTAACTATTGTTACGCTTATTTTTCGACCAAATCGTCGAGATGTGGCAAGCTACAAGCTCAATGTAATGACCAAGTTTTAGAACTCCAGTTTTAGGATCTAAAATGGAGTTCATTTCAATTTCTAGACCACTTTTATATATCGCTTTACCCAAGTGATATTTGATTTTTCGGATTAATTCGCATGAATAGCAAATCTCCTATTTTTACTGCACAATCTGATGTCGCTCTTCGTATTCACGTAGATCGCGCAGTTCGCCACTACTTTGCACAACTGCAAGGCGAGCAACCTTCTCAGGTGTACGACATGGTGCTGGCAGAAATGGAGAAGCCTTTATTATCTGTCGTTCTAGAATATACGCGTGGTAATCAGACACGCGCTGCCGAGATTCTCGGACTAAACCGCGGTACTTTACGTAAAAAGTTAAAAGCTCACGGTTTAATGAGTGAATAAATGATAAAATGCTTGCGGCTACCGCAGGCATTTTTTTTGACTGTTAATTAGCTATTTAGATTTAATCTGTTCCTTGCTAACTGTGACGAAGATCATGACTATTAAACGCGCTTTAATCTCTGTTTCCGATAAAACCGGTATTGTGGAATTTGCACAAGACCTTGCTGCTCTTGGGGTAGAAATTTTATCTACAGGTGGTACATACAAATTGTTGAAAGACAATAATGTTGCTGTAGTAGAAGTTTCGGAGCACACTGGTTTCCCAGAGATGATGGACGGCCGTGTAAAAACGCTACATCCGAAAATTCATGGTGGCATCCTGGCTCGTCGTGGTCTAGACGAAGCTGTGATGGCTGAACACAACATCGATGCGATCGATCTTGTCGTTGTTAACCTGTATCCATTTGCTGCAACTGTAGCGAAACCAAACTGTTCACTAGCTGATGCAATTGAAAACATCGACATCGGTGGTCCAACAATGGTTCGTGCTGCTGCGAAAAACCACGCGTCTGTTGGTATCGTAGTAAATGCTGCTGACTATGCAACTGTAATTGCTGAGCTTAAAGCTGATGGTGCTTTATCTTATGCAACCCGTTTTGACCTTGCGGTTAAAGCATTCGAACATACTGCTCAATATGACGGTATGATCGCATCTTACTTAGGCGCTCGCGTAGGTAAAGAAGAAGGTCAGGCAGACAAATTTGCGCGTACTTTCAATACTCAATTAAACAAAGCTCAAGACTTACGTTACGGTGAAAACCCGCATCAGTCTGCTGCTTTCTATGTAGATCCTGCTGCGAAAGAAGCTTCTGTTGCGACTGCTAAGCAGCTACAAGGTAAAGAACTTTCTTATAACAACATCGCGGATACTGATGCTGCACTTGAATGTGTGAAATCATTTGCGAAACCTGCTTGTGTGATCGTAAAACATGCGAACCCATGTGGTGTTGCAGTTTCTCTAGACGGCATCAAAGCTGCTTATGATCTTGCTTATGCAACTGACCCTGAATCTGCATTCGGTGGCATCATTGCATTCAACCGTGAATTAGACGTTGCAACTGCACAAGCAATTGTGGATCGTCAATTCGTTGAAGTGATCATTGCACCAAGCATCGCTGACGGCGTACTTGAAGTGACTGGCGCGAAGAAAAACGTACGTGTACTCGTATGTGGTGAACTTCCAGCAATTAACGAACGTGCTCCACAACTTGACTACAAACGTGTAAATGGTGGTTTACTGGTTCAAGATCAAGACTTGGGCATGATCACTAAAGATGACCTGAAAGTTGTGACTAAACGCGCACCAACTGAACAAGAAATTGACGATATGATCTTTGCTTGGAAAGTTGCGAAATACGTAAAATCGAACGCAATTGTTTATGCGAAAAACCGTCAGACCATTGGTGTTGGCGCAGGTCAAATGAGCCGTGTAAACTCTGCTCGTATTGCCGCGATCAAAGCTGAACATGCAGGACTCGTGGTTGAAGGTGCAGTTATGGCATCTGATGCATTCTTCCCATTCCGTGATGGCATCGACAATGCGGCTAAAGCCGGCATCAAATGCATCATCCAGCCAGGTGGTTCAATGCGTGACGAAGAAACAATTGCAGCAGCTGACGAAGCTGGTATTGCAATGGTATTCACTGGCATGCGTCATTTCCGCCACTAATTTTTAAGTATTAAATTCCAAACCCTCCTTTTCGTAAGGAGGGTTTGTTACATCAGTAGATTATTTAATATCTTGCTATAAGATGTTAAAAGATTTTTAAACCTCATTGGGTTTGTGGAATTTCATTTTCGAGGGAATTTTCTAAAGATGAACATTTTAGTTTTAGGTAGTGGCGGCCGTGAACATGCGCTTGCATGGAAAATCGCACAAGACGATCAAGTGGCAAAAGTATTTGTTGCACCGGGCAATGCAGGCACCGCAACTGAAAATAAATGTGAAAATGTCGCTTTGGACATTCTCAATAACCCTGCCATCATTGATTTTGCAAAAAACAATGCAGTTGAAATGATTATTGTGGGTCCTGAAGCACCATTAGTAAATGGTGTAGTTGATGCTTGCCGCGAAGCAGGCGTGAAAGTTTGGGGTCCAACTCAATTTGCTGCTCAGCTGGAAGGCTCTAAAGCATTCGCGAAGCACTTCTTAAAACGCCATAACATTCCAACAGCTTTCTACGATGTATTTACCGAAGTAGATGCAGCGAAAGCCTTTGTAGAGAAAAATGGCGCACCAATCGTGATCAAGGCTGATGGTCTTGCTGCGGGTAAAGGTGTAATTGTTGCCATGACCAATCAGGAAGCATTCGATGCCATTGATGACATGCTGGCTGGCAACAAGTTTGGTGATGCCGGCTCTCGTGTGGTGATTGAAGAATTCCTTGCTGGTGAAGAAGCATCTTTCATTTGCATGATCGATGGTGACAACATCCTGCCAATGGCGACTTCTCAAGATCATAAACGTATTTTTGAAGGCGACCAAGGTCCGAACACTGGCGGTATGGGAGCATACTCTCCTGCTCCTGTTGTGACTGCTGACGTATTCGAAAAAGCCATGAATGAAGTGATGCGTCCGACTGTTGAAGGCATGAAAAAAGATGGTCACGTATACACAGGTTTCTTATACGCAGGCTTGATGATTGACGACAAAGGCCAACCAAAAGTGATTGAGTTCAACTGTCGTTTTGGCGATCCAGAAACTCAACCAATCATGATGCGTTTAAAATCATCTTTGGTTGATTTAGTCCAAGCAGGTCTTGAAGGTAATTTACCTGCAGAAGCTGAATGGGATGAGCGTAAAACTGTCGGGATCGTACTGGCATCTAAAGGCTATCCTGAAACGTCTAGCAATGGTGATGTGATTTCAGGTTTAGATACAGAAATGACTGATGTGAAAGTATTCCATGCGGGTACGAAAGCCAATGAAAATGGTGACATCGTGACTGCGGGTGGTCGTGTACTTTGTGTGACTGCATTGGGTAATACCATTGGTGAAGCACAAGCGAAAGCATTAGAACTTTGTGAGAAAGTGACTTTTGACGGCGTTCAATATCGTAAAGATATTGGTTACCGCGCGATTGCACGTGAAAATGCTTAATTCTTTCTCGTAAAAAATTAAGTAAAAACCCCGCTGAGTGCGGGGTTTTTAAATGCTCTCATTTTAAACAATAGGCTCTAATCCATTGCCAGAGCATCTTGGACATCTACCATTCAGCCCCATCACCACCACATTGTTTACAAAAAATTGTATCTACAGTATTAAATGTTTGTTTGTAAATATCTCTTAAATCTTTTTCTTCTAATTGGTTAGGATTTTTTGTATCTAATAAAATTGATGTATCTTTGTTTGCATTTATAAATCCCTTAATCTATTCCAGACTAACAGAACGTCCTTTATATTTTCTAGTTAAAACTTCAGTTCTATGCTTATATAATTTTAAGCCATTATTTAATTCAATCTCCAACAGCACACACTTTTTATCATTCATACGTGATAATTTCAGAAGTCTTCCATCATCGATACAATAACGATGACTAGAATTTTCTAAAAATATTTTACTTTTCTTGCCAAAAATATAAGCATATAAATTTTTTTCTTGTGCTAAATCCTTTATATTTTCTAATGTTTTTTCTAATAGATCCATTTTTCTACTCTTAATTTGATCTCATACAATTATTACTTCAAATTTACAAATTTCAAGATAAACATGATTGCAATTATAAAAACCCCTCGCCTCATCCTCCGCCAATGGCAAGACGCTGACACTGCCCCATTTATCCAAATGTGTGCAGATAATGAGGTCATGCGTTATTTTCCCGCTCCACTGACATCTAAACAAAGCCTACAGTTTATTGAAAAAGTGACTCGACAGATTGATCAGCATGGTTGGGGTTTATGGGCAGTTGAGCTAAAAGAGACTAAAGAATTTATTGGCTTCATTGGTCTGCAACCACAACCTGATCTGTTTGAGTTTTCGCCCTGTGTTGAAATTGGCTGGCGTCTGGCGAAAAAGTATTGGCATCGAGGTTATGCGACTGAAGGTGCACGTGCAGTCCTAGATTATGCCTTTAATACTTTAAACCTAGATAAAGTTGTGTCGTTTACTGCCAAATCAAATACCCCATCTGAGGCTGTGATGAAAAAGATAGGCATGATAAAGACTCAAGAATTTCAGCATCCAAAGCTGCCGGAAGATCACCCTTTATGTTGGCATGTATTGTATGAAATCAATCAAATTAATTACTCAGCCAAATAAGACACGGCTCAAATCCTCCCTAAACATTTATTAAAAAAGATCTTTCAGTAGCTTAATGAGCTGATGTATTTATCATGTTTATTCATTTTTATGATTTCTATTGGATAAAATCTTATAAAGATCAATCTTTAAACGATATGAAATTCCGCCTTATCTTCAATAAAAATAATATATTGTATTCATTGATATTTTGATCATTTTCATTCAATTTATATTCTATTAAAAAGATAAGTAAATAGTTTTTATCCACTATATTGAATAAATAATAATTGCTATGATTGCGCCCATTCAGAGCACCAAATTTGACTATATCTTTTATAAAACCTCTATTTACTCTCTCCAAATAGGGAATCTCTATAGTGGTTTGGTGAACTCTGACCCGATCGAATTAACGTGAACTGTTGCAGTACATTTGCATTTTCCCTGCCGGAGCCACATGCGACTCGATCTAAGGTCAGCTGAAAGTGTAATAAAACTCCACTTTAACATGACCTTAAAATGCATATACTTTAGGCAACACGAAAATTAGGACATCTTTATGAAAAAGCTACTTGGCGTTTTACTCAGTGCATCTGTACTGACTTTAACTGCATGCGGAAAACAAGAAGCGCCTGCAACGGATGCAGCACAAAACAAAGACTCAGGTGAACTGCAAACTGTTACTATGGCATCGACTGGTTCAGATGCTGACGTATGGCGCTACATTTCAACTTTGCCTGAAACTAAACAAGCCGGCATCAAACTTGATGTGAAAAACTTCACTGACTATGTGGCGATGAATACTGCTGTTGCCAACAAAGAAATTGATGTCAACGCATTCCAGTCTTATGCCTATATGGTGGCTTATAACGACGCCAATACTCAAAAGATCGCTCCGCTTTCTACGACTTATCTTGAGCCAATGGGGATCTACTCAAGCAAAGTAAAAAAAGTAGAAGAGTTTAAAACAGGCGCTACAATTGCGATTCCGAACGACGGCGCAAATGAATCACGTGCATTGTTATTATTACAATCTGCAGGTCTGGTAAAACTTAAACCAAACTTTGACCTAGTAAAAGGTACGCCTGCTGACATTACTGAAAATGCGAAAAAGATTGTGATTAAGCCAATTCAAATGGCGACTGCAGTTCGTGTGAAAGATGAAGTTGATGCGATTGTTCTAGGTAATACTTTGGCAATGGAAGGTGGTCTGAACGTATTGAAAGATGCGATCTATTACGAAGCGATTGATCAAAGTACTAAAATGAATGTTAACATTTTAGCTGTCGCTGCTGACCGTCAAAATGATCCTGTACTTCAAAAAGTTGGCCAGTTGTATCATACTCCTGCTGTGAAAGCCTATGTTGATGAACACTTCGGTGGTACTAAAGTTGCTGTCAATAAACCAGTGACTTATTTAACCGAAGAAAAGTAATACAATAATCAATATTCAGAACAGGCAAGATTTCTTGCCTGTTTTTTTATTCGTGATGCAGTATTTGACACTATGATTGAATTTAAAGACATCTCCAAACAGTATGAGCTCAAGGGTCAAACCTTACGTGCCTTGAATCGGATCAATTTACAGATTCCAACCGGCAGTATCTTTGGCATTATTGGCTATAGTGGTGCTGGTAAAAGTACCCTGATCCGCCTGATTAATCTGCTTGAACGCCCAACGTCTGGTCAGGTGATTATCAATGGCACGAACTTTACTGCTTTGGATGCCAAATCATTGCGTCAGGAACGTACCCAGATCGGCATGATTTTTCAGCATTTTAACTTGATGCAGACTAAAACAGTGGCTGCCAATATTGAAATGCCAATGAAGTTGCTTGGCTGGAGTAAGGCTGAACGGGAAAAACGTCTCGGAGAACTGCTGGATTTTATTGACCTAAAACATAAGCGTCATGCTTTTCCGGACGAGTTATCAGGCGGTCAAAAGCAGCGTGTCGGTATTGCGCGTGCCCTCGCGAATCATCCCAAAATTCTGCTGTGTGATGAAGCAACTTCTGCTTTAGATCCGCAAACCACCAAATCTGTACTGCAATTGCTGAAACGCATTAATCAGGAACAAGGCATTACCATTGTTATGGTCACCCATGAAATGGATGTCATTGAGACCGTATGTGATTATGTGGCTGTCATGGAAAAAGGTGATGTGATTGAAACCGGTTCTACCCTGCAGATCTTTAGTCAACCTCAGCATCCAACAACCAAGAATTTCATTCAAACTGTACTCCAGCAAAACTTGCCAGTGAATATTCTGGCGAATCTGGAAAACCAGAATCATCACAGTATTTATTGTTTAAAATTCCTGGGCAGCTCAGCGCAGGAAACCGTGATTCAAGGTGTGATCAAACAGTTTGATGTCAGTTTAAATATCCTGTTTGCCAATATGACAGAAATTAATGGTTCAGTGATTGGCCAGATGTTTATCCAACTTTTAGGCGATCCAGCGCAAATCACAGCGGCAATGCAATATCTGAGAGATAACGGCGTACAAGTAGATCAAGCAGGAGTACAAGAATGAGAGACTTAATTGTACAGTGGTTGACCACCATTACTGCGCCATTCTGGAAAAGTTCACTATCGATGGATCAGTTTGTTACTGCACTGCAAGAAACCTTTCACATGGTGTTCTTCGCAATGCTGTTTGGCTGTATCTGGGGCTTTATTCAGGCGATCATTTTACTTGTCACTCGCCCAAACGGGATTCTGCCAAACCGTGTGATTTATCATGCTCTAAACCCGATTGTGAATGCACTGCGTTCCCTACCCTTTATTATTCTGCTGATTGCAGTGATTCCACTAACCAAGTTTTTGGTCGGAACATCAATTGGTACTTGGGCAGCGATTGTGCCTCTGACTATTTATGTCGGTCCTTATATTGGTCGTCTAGTCGAGACTTCTCTGCTAGAAGTGAATGAGGGGATTATCGAATCTGCACAAGCCATGGGTGCAACACCAATGCAGATCATCTTTAAGTTTATTCTGCCGGAAGCGCGTAGCTCACTCATTCTTAACCTGACGACTGCAACCATCAGTCTAATTGGTGCAACGGCGATGGCTGGAGCAGTTGGTGCCGGCGGCATTGGTGATCTGGCAATTTCTTATGGTTATCAGCGTTTTGATACCTCTGTGGTGATCATGACTGTGATTGTTTTATTGATCCTGGTACAGATTGTACAAAGTGTCGGTGACTGGTTATCGCGACTTCGTTAAGCTAAATTCCTAAGTAAATAAAGCCCTCTTTTTGAGGGTTTTATTTTCTACCCATAAAAATATCTGCATCTTAAACATCGAAGCGAACATTTGATACATGACTTAGCAGCATGGATGCTGCCGTTGATCTGTGGCACATGGAAGTGCCATCAGATCAACGAGGGGTTTTGTTACTTTTGGCCCGTCAAAAGTAAGGCATAACTACTCAAAATTTAAATTAAAGTAAAAATAATGAAATTCTAATTTTCAAATAACTTTATGAATAAACTTACTGACACTTGAAATTCTTCTTTTACTTTTGAAAGATGAATAGCACTGCTATGCAAGGTAACAAAAATCTTCTGTTAGCTTGATGATACGTCCCTGTATCACAAGCCAACGGCGACATCCATGTCGCCTAATACAAATTCAATTTGGATACGTAGTTCTATTCCGATAAAATGATAAACATGACTTTAAGTCAATTCTAATTCACAATCTAAAAGTTCAGCATTTCCCCTCAATTTCAAACTGAAACAATAAATCCCGTGCTAAACTATCGAGTGGTTTTTGCAGGGACTCATTTATGCACTTTGTTCATCTTGGTATTCATACAGAATTTTCGATTACTGAATCCATCGTACGTATACCTGACTTGGTCAAAGCTGCTGCGAATGACGAGATGCCAGCACTCGCGCTGACTGATTTATCCAATCTACATGCTGCTGTTAAATTCTATAAAAAATGTTTGGATAAAGGCATCAAACCGATTCTTGGCTCTGAAATTCGTCTGAATGATGCTGAGCATCGGGTTACCCTGCTTTCCATGACCAACAAAGGCTGGCGCAACCTGACCGAACTGGTGTCTGAAGGTTATATCAGCGGCCAGCAACTGGATATTCCTTGCGTACAAAAAGATTGGATCTTGAATCAGCACGATGACATGATCGTATTGCTCGGTATGCAGTCCGATGTCGGCAAAATGCTGATTACTTCAAATCCCGATAAAGCTGAACCGCTACTGCAAGAATGGGTAGAGAAATTTGGAAATCGTGTTTATCTCGCCCTCACCCGCACTGGCCGTGCTAATGAAGATACTTTCATTGAAGAAGCGGTAAAGCTCGCAAAGAAATATAATATTGGTGTAGTTGCACATAATGATGTGCATTTTATTGCACGCGAAGACTTTGAAGCACATGAAGCGCGTGTCTGTATCGCAGATGGTTATGTGCTTGGTGATAATCGCCGTCCTAAAACCTATAGCCCTGAGCAATATTTTAAAAGCTCAACAGAAATGGCGGAACTGTTTAGCGATATTCCAACCGCGATTGAAAACACCTTCCATATCGCAAAACGTTGTAATGTCACCCTACGTTTAGGTTTCAACGATCTACCAGATTATCCAATTCCTGAAGGCCATACTATTGACACCTACTTCGCACATTTATGTGAAGAAGGTTTAGAAGAACGCCTGAACTTCCTGTATCCACCAGAAAAACGTGAAGAAGACTGGCCTATAATCCGTCAGCCTTATGATGAACGTCTGGCCTTTGAGATCAAGATTATTCTGGATATGGGCTTCCCAGGGTACTTCTTGATCGTCATGGACTTCATTCAATGGTCCAAAGGAAATGGCGTACCGGTAGGTCCGGGCCGTGGTTCAGGTGCGGGTTCCCTCGTAGCCTATAGTTTGAAAATTACCGATCTTGATCCTCTGCGCTATGACCTGCTGTTCGAACGTTTCTTGAACCCGGAACGTGTTTCGATGCCCGACTTTGACGTCGATTTCTGTATCGCTGGTCGTGACCGCGTAATTGACTATGTGGCACGGACTTATGGTCGTGATGCGGTATCGCAAATTGCGACTTTCGGTACCATGGCAGCGAAAGGTGCGATTCGAGATGTAGCCCGTGTCTTGGGTAAATCTTATGGTCTGGCTGATCGTATTTCCAAACTGATTCCAACCAAGCCTCTGGGTTTAAGCCTTGAAGAATCATTGGAAGCTGAACCTCAACTGAAAGATATCGTCACCAATCCATCAAATCCCGATTATGACGATGCCTCAGAAATCTGGGAAATGGCACTCAAGCTTGAAGGCATTACCCGTAATACCGGTAAACATGCCGGTGGTGTAGTGATTGCACCGACCAAACTGACCGACTATTCAGCCGTGATGTGTGATGCGGATGGTACTGCACGTGTTGCTCAATTCGATAAGGATGATGTCGAAGCTGCTGGCTTGGTCAAATTCGACTTCTTGGGTCTACGTAACCTGACCGTGATTGAAGATGCGATCAAGCATATCAATGCCCGCCCAGACGTGACCGAACCGGTGAATATTTCCTATATTCCGCTGGATGACAAGCCAGCCTATAACATCTTCGCGACGGCGAATACCACCGCGGTATTCCAGTTTGAATCCGTCGGCATGAAGAAAATGCTCAAGGAAGCACGTCCAAGCAAGTTCGAAGAAATTATCGCCTTCGTATCGCTATACCGTCCGGGTCCAATGGACCTGATTCCTGACTTTATCCATCGTATGCATGGTGGCGAGTTTGAATACCTGCATCCATTACTGGAAAAGGTATTAGAGCCGACTTACGGGATCATGGTATACCAAGAACAGGTAATGCAGTCGGCACAGTTCTGTGCCGGCTATAGCTTGGGTGGTGCGGACTTACTTCGTCGTGCGATGGGTAAGAAAAAACCTGAAGAAATGGTCAAGCAGCGTAAGATCTTCATTGAAGGTGCTGCGAAAAAAGATATCGATGAAGCAACGGCGAACCATATCTTCGACTATATGGAAAAATTCGCAGGCTATGGCTTTAACAAATCGCATGCTGCAGCCTATGCACTTGTCGCCTATCAAACAGCTTGGTTGAAAGCGCATTATCCTGCTGAATTCATGTCAGCGGTGATGACCTCGGAAATGCAGAACACTGATAACGTGGTGTTCCTGATTGATGATTGCCGTCATAACGGACTGGAAGTATTACCACCATCGGTGAATATGTCGATTTACCAGTTCCATGCCAGTGATCCAAAAACCATTGTTTATGGTTTAGGTGCGATTAAAGGCGTGGGTGAAGCGGCAATGCAGTCCGTGATTGAATCACGTCAGAAAGAAGGTCCTTATAAAGACCTGTTTGACTTCTGTCACCGTATCGACCTGAAAAAAATCAATAAACGTACGCTCGAAGCCTTGATCCGTGCGGGTGCACTAGATTGTCTAGGCATTGAACGTGCTGACCTAATGGCACAATTGCCTGAAGCGGTACAAGCTGCGGATCAGGCGCGTCAGAACCGTGAAACCGGGATCATGGATCTGTTCGGGGAAGTTGAAGAAGTCCAACGTAAACCTGCCAAACCGGTGAAACCTTGGTCAGATGAAGTTCGTCTGAAAGGTGAAAAAGATACCTTAGGTCTATACCTGACTGGTCACCCAATTGATGTATATCGTAATGAACTAAAAGCTTTTGTACCTTGTCAGATCAATGAATTAACCCCAACCCGTCGTGGTGTAACGACTGTGTTTGCCGGTCTGGTAGTCGATGTCGCTAACTTCCCGAACCGGATGATGGTGACATTAGATGATGGTACGGCACGTATCGAAATTTCCACCAACCATGAACGCTTCCAGCGCTTTAAAGACATCGTTCAGGTCGATAAAGTGGTAGTGATTGAAGGTGAAATCTACGAACGTGAAGGTTTTGACCGTCCACTCGGTCGTTTAACTAAGGCCTTTAGCCTGAATGAAATCCGTCAGAAACGTGCTAACAGCATCAAGATTACCTTGCAAGCTGAACATTACAGCAAAACCCTCAGCCGTGACTTGCAGCAGATTCTAGTGCCATATACCAATGTGGACATGAGCACGCATATTCCAGTGATTCTATATCTGGATTATGGCTATGCCACGGCCGAACTGCATCTGGGTTTAAGCTGGAAAGTTGCGCCGCTGGATGATCTTCTCGCCAAGCTACGTGATTATTTTGGCAAGACTGCGCTCTATATCGAGTATCAGGTGAAGTCTAAAGCTGCACGTGCCGTATCTTATGAAGAAGCTAAGCCAGTTGAGGTTCCACCTCCACCTGCTGACATGAGTATGGACGATGCGCTGGCACAATATGAAGCTGAATCTCAGCCGCAGTATTCATAAATCTCCCATTTTAATATATCCAAACTGGAATCATCATGAGTCAAATTGACAATGCTGCTGTTTCAGCACATCTCTCCCATGTGCGTATTATCATGGTTAATACTACCCTGCCTGCCAATATTGGTAGTGCCTTACGTGCCATGAAAACCATGGGCCTGTGCAAGCTGGTTCTGGTTGCGCCTAAAACCTATCCTCATCCGGATATTGATGCACTTGCTGCAGGTGCAACCGATCTGATCGAGCAGATTGAAATCGTAGAAACGCTAGAAGAAGCCATTAAAGATTGCCAGATCGTCTTTGGTACCAGCGCACGTAGCCGCACTATTCCATGGCCTTTACTAGATGTTCGCCCTGCTGCTGAAAAAGCACTTTCAGCTGTAGTTGAAGATAAACAGGAAATTGCGATTCTGTTTGGCCGTGAAGACCGCGGTCTGACCAATGAAGAACTGGCGATGGCGAATTATCACTTAACCATTCCTGTGAATACTGACTATGGCGTACTCAATGTTGCTCAAGCCATTCAGGTGATCTGCTATGAACTGCGTATGGCAGCACTGGATCAGGTTGAACACCCACGTGATCCCAAAGCCAACATGCAAGTCATTGATGGCATTGAAATGGAGTGGGATGAACCGCTGGTGACCCATGAACAGATGGAACAGTTCTACCCGCATCTGGAAAAAATGCTGGCAGAAATTGAATTTATGGATCCAAAAAACCCACGATTACTTCCTTTACGCTTGCGTCGCCTTTTCGGACGTATACAATTAGATCGTATGGAATATCACTTACTTCGTGGTATTTTCACTCGTGTTCAGGCACTGAATAACGGCACCTGGAAAAAATCTTCCCATACATCACAACAGGATGAGGATCAAAACTAATGCTAAAACAGCTCAAAGAAGATATCCAAGCTGTCTTTGCGCGCGATCCTGCAGCACGCAATACCTTAGAAGTCTTAACCACCTACCCTGGCATCCATGCACTGATTATGCATCGCATGGCACATGAGCTATGGAAAAAAGACTGTAAAGGTTCAGCGCGTGTTTTGTCCTCTTTTAGCCGTTTTGCAACAGGTATCGAAATTCATCCGGGCGCCAAGATTGGTAAACGTTTTTTCATTGATCATGGCATGGGCGTTGTGATTGGCGAAACTGCGGAAATTGGCGATGATGTCACCCTGTATCATGGCGTCACTTTAGGTGGTACCACCTGGAATAAAGGCAAGCGTCACCCGACTCTGGAAGATGGTGTTGTTGTTGGTGCAGGTGCCAAAATTCTGGGCCCATTTACTGTAGGTAAGAATGCCAAGGTTGGTTCCAATGCTGTGGTTACCAAAGCAGTTCCGCCGAATACCACAGCGGTCGGCAATCCTGCCCGATTTATTACCAAAGACCAGCCAAAAGAGGATGCTGAAGCACGTCGTCGTGATTATGCGGAAAGCATTGGTTTCCAGCCTTATGCAACTACACAGGATCAGACCGACCCGATTCTGGAAGGTATGCGTGTTCTACTTGACCGTATTCAACAAAATGAAAAACGCATGAATACACTGTGCAACCGCCTGTCTCTGCTTGACCCGACTTTTAAGAAAAACCAGTTAAATGAACAGCCGTTTAGCAAGGAAGAACTTAAAATTCTGGAAGATGCGCGCCGTGAGTGCGAAGCACAAACCAGTCAGTCCAAGGCCTGACTATAAATCGTAATTCTTTTGTAACACGCATTTGCTTGCATGATCGCAGCACTTTTCATAGACTGACGATCATGCATTTTTTGAATAGATGTTTTAAAAAATAACATGAATGGACGGATATTATGACCTTGAAGCCCTTAGCAATTGCTTGCTTAGCTTTTACCATGACGGCGTGCTCTATGGCACCGACCTCAAGCAAACAAGAACAGAAACCAGCTGATCAGGTAGTTTTTGTTGAACCTGAACTTACTCCGCCATTTTATGCTTTAAATCCATTTAACTATAACGAACCACCTCCATTTGAAGTTCATTTGCAAAAAGCCGCTGCGCAGCCAGTGACGAAAATGGTGGTCACTGATCCTAAAGATCCGTCTAAACAGTTAACCCTAGATGTGAACAAGCTGATCATCCCGATGGTGGATAGCAATACACGCAGTATGCGTTATGCAGCACTTGCCAATGAAAATGAAATCGACATTACCGAAATCGATGATTTCTTGCAGATGGTAGAAGGTAAAGCGCGTCATTATCCACCCCGCTTTAGCGACCGTCAGGAACGCCGTGGTTTTGAAGCAAAACTTCGCGAAGTTTCTCAACAGCTGGATACCTTGGCTTCACGTCCGAATGCTTCATTTGATGTCTTAATGCGTGCATTTAAGGCCAGCGTGATGGCACGTAATCTTGATTTGGGTTCTATCTATACCACCAAATCAATGACCTATGCACAGCGCATTCTTCGTATTAACCAGGATGATGCTGAAGCAAACTTCTGGTTCGGTTTTGGTCTGTCTGAAGGTGGTGGTCACCGCGAAGCAATTCAGTATCTGGACAAGGCAATGCAGGCAGGTGTTCAAGAAGCTTATTTATCTGCGGCAAATAACTACATTGCCATGGAGAATAAAAAGAACGCTGTTCAGGTTCTGAATAATTACAAAATTAAATATCCGCAAGAAGCTGAAGTCGCTGATCGTCTGATTCAGGAAATTGAAAAACAGGGTCGCTGGAACGTATGGCAAGTCATGCAAACAGCCGCTCCTGCACCAACAACCCCTGCACCTACACCAGCACAATAAGCTATATTTCAGATTCATAATATTACAAATAGACCGCTCCGGCGGTCTATTTTTATGGGAAAAAATTAGTAAAATACAAAGCATTATCAAGCTTTATAATTTTAAATGAGTGTTCAAAGTCTTTATGCACGAGAAAATAAATAAGATAGCATTACTTTGCACTGTACTCATGACAGCTGTACTGAGTGGCTGTCAGGTGGTGAGTGTTAAAGAGCAGGCTATTAATGTCACCATCAATAATGAACGCGATAGCATTCTTACACGCGATAAGTTGAGTGAAGCCAGTCTGAATGTCCTATCCATGACCGGACGTGAAGCACAAGTCTGTGAAAATAATCCAGAAGAATGTGTGAAAGAGCTACAAGAAATTCCACAGATTCTGGATGAGCAATTACTTTCAACATCGAGTGAATTATATCTAGCTAAATCACTCCAGCTTGGTAAATCGGCTGAATGTAAAACCAGTGCTCTGGCTAAGACCCGATCTGAAGAAAAACAGCAACTGCAAACCCAGAACCTGCAAAAATGTCAGGAACAGCAGTTACAAATGCTGGATAAAAGTATCCGCTACAGTTATGCCTATCTGTTTCAGACTGAACGTGCACCACAGGACCGGATCTTCGACAACCGACAAGTTCAGATTCGTGACTTTTATAACCTGGCAATTGCTCATTTAATCCAGATCTACGCAGAACGTTATAAAACCAAAGAAGCCGGTCAACGTCTGCAGGTTGGAAACAGTATCTATACCATTAATCTGGACAATTTCCCCCAGCTCAAGAATCAGCCAATTGAACAGTTAATGTCGACCTATAACATGAACTTCTCTGGTCTGCGCTCGATTACCCGTCGTGACGGTTTCGGCTCTGAGTTTCTGGTGGTCTTGCCAGAAGAAGAAATTTCCAAAAAAGATAAAAAATATCTGGTCGATCCACTAAATCACCAATATCAAAATGGCATAAATCCTTTTATTCATTCAGCACGTTATCTGGCAACCACGATTACCGCCATTCCAGAATCAGCAAACTCTGTAGAACAGATCCTGAATAACAGCAACTTCCATTTAAAACTTTATGACCCGTATAAATATGACAAGATTAAAGTTGCCAATAAGGAATATGCTTTAGCGGCAAACTTTTCAGCGCCTTATGGGCTATGGCTGGCAGAAAACAATCTGGGACGCGCAGCTTATCTGACACTGATCAATCGTGACGATAATCTGGTCATGCCGCATCTGTTTATGCTGGAACCTTACAATCCAAATAAGAAGGTTTTATTGCTGATTCATGGTTTGGCCAGCAGCCCGGAAGCCTGGATTCGTTTAACGAATGATATTATGGGTGATCCGGTCTTAAGAGAAAATTTCCAGGTGTGGCAGGTCTTCTACTCAACCAACATGCCTATTCTGGAAAGCCGTTTCCAGATTAATGCGCTGCTTCAACAAGGTTTCGCGCGTATTAGCAATAATGCACCAGCCAAAAAAGAAGCTGTACTGGTCGGACACAGTATGGGTGGTGTCATTGCCCGTCTATTGGTGAGTGATGCAGATATTACCGAGCCCGCTTTTAATATTGTAAAAGATTCAAAGCTGACCAAGTTCCGGGACAATCCACTCTTTAAAGCGCGTTTCAAAATGCAGCCTGTTCCGAATTTCAGTCGTGCTATTTTCCTGGCAGCACCGCATAAAGGGACCGATTATGCAGATCGCTGGCATACCAAACTGGCACGTAAAATTATTCGTGTGCCGAGTGCCTTTTTGGGTGCATTTGCCGATACTGTCCAAGGTGAAATTGGCTTAAGTGATTTTCTGCATGAAGTTGGTCGTGACCTGATTCAGAATGGGCCGAGTGATCTTAGTAAGAAATCAAAATTCACGGCACTGACTAAAGATATTAATCCGGCACCAGGTTTCAAATTTCACTCGATTATTGGCAACAATACAGATAGCGATGATGAAAATATTATGACTGATGATGTCGTCGCTTATCAGAGTGCATATCTTGAAGGTGCGGCTTCCAATAAAATTATCAAAGGTGGACATTCCGTTCAGGAAACGCCTGAGGCTGTACTGGAACTCCGCCGCCTTCTCAGATTACATCTGGTCGACTTGGGATTGTATGATCCTGATTAAATTTTGATAAGCGATATAAAAAAGCTGCCTATCGGTGGCTTTTTTTATGGGCAACCCATGTATCAATACCCTTTTATGCTTTATATCGACTAAGTCCGTACAAATACAGATTCCTGCGGATTTATGTTTCTTTCTAAAAATTAAATTTGTTAGACTTGAGACAATTATTTTTGACATTCAAACCAGTCTTTACAGGATTTTAGCTTAGGCTATTTTCCAGGTTTTCCGAGGATAGTGTTTCGGAAAAAGATTCAGGTTTTGCTTTATATATTTAAAGGATTTTTTCTTAATGACCAGTTCAGAACTTGTGGCTGATCTCTCTAGCTTAACGCCCATGATGCAGCAGTACATGTCGGTCAAAATGCAGCATCCACACTCATTGATGTTTTATCGCATGGGTGATTTCTATGAACTGTTCTTTGAAGATGCCCATAAGGCCGCCAAAATTTTAGGCATTACCCTGACCCATCGCGGTAAAGCCAATGGCCAGCCAATTCCCATGGCCGGTGTACCTTTCCATGCTGCTGAAGGCTATCTGGCTCGTCTGGTGAAAAAAGGCGAAACGGTGGTGATCTGCGAGCAGATCGGTGAAGTGACTGGTAAAGGTCCAGTTGAACGTGGGGTCGTCCGGATTATCACTCCCGGGACTTTAACTGATGATGCCTTATTAGGTGCGCATCAAACCTCCAACCTGGTGGCTCTGTGTGTTCAACACCAACAAATCGGAATTGCACTTCTCGACCTGAGTGCGGGTTTATTTAAAGTCCAGCAAATCGATTATGACTTAAGTCAGTTAGCCATTGAATTGGCACGCCTCATGCCTAGCGAAATTGTGATTGATGAAAATCTGCAAGATCAAGCACTGGTAGAACACTTAAAACAACAGCTAGATGTTCCAATCAGTAAACGTCCGAATGTCGACTTCAACCAGAACAATGCCCAGAAGACCTTATGCGACCAGTTTGCAGTAAGTACACTTTCAGGTTTCGGAATTGATCATCTGCCTTTGGCCAAAGCTGCTGCGGCTGCATTGATTCACTATGCCAAAGAAACCCAGAAAACGGCTTTACCGCATATCCGAACCATTCAACTGGAACAAAGTTCAGACTTTATTGCACTGGATCCAGTCACCCGTCGCAACCTCGAATTGATTGAGCCTTTATTTGAACATGGCACTTCATTGTTTCAGCTGATCAATGACTGTCAGACCGCTATGGGTGGCCGTCTGCTTAGCCGCACCCTGATGCAACCGCTTCGTGATACTGCGATACTGGATGAGCGACTGGATGCGACACAGGCATTGCTTGAAGGTTTCCATGAATCGCCAGTCCGTCTGGTCTTAAAAGAAATCAGTGATATTGAACGTGTACTCAGCCGTATCGCTTTAGGTAGTGCTCGTCCACGCGATCTGGTTCAATTACGTCAAGCCTGTGCACAGATTCCATTTTTACGCCATGCGTTACAACCGCTGTTAAGTCAGCAGAATTCGAAATTATTGCAACAGCTGAATGAAGAACTGGGCGATTTTCATGGCCTGCATCAGCGCCTGATGTCCGCCATTGTTGAAAATCCACCGGTATTGCTACGTGATGGCAATGTCATTGCAGAAGGTTTCGATAGCGAGCTGGATGAGCTGCGTAAAATCCGTGATCATGCCGGACAGTTCCTGATTGATCTGGAGATTAAGGAACGTGAGCAAAGCGGCATTCCTACCCTGAAAATCGGCTATAACCGTGTCAGTGGTTATTATATCGAACTGACTCGTGCACAAGCTGAACAGGCACCTGAACATTATATCCGTCGCCAAACGCTGAAAAATGCTGAGCGTTATATCACGCCTGAACTAAAAGCTTTTGAAGATAAAGTATTGTCTAGCGAATCCCGTGCACTTGCTCGCGAGAAAATGCTATTCGAAATGTTGCTGGATGAACTGCGTCAGGATATTGGCAATCTACAGATGATGAGCAGTGCGATTGCCCAGATCGATCTGTTGGCAAACTTTGCCTATCAGGCACGTTTACGCAATTGGGCACGACCAAAATTCAGCCCTGAAATTGGTGTGAAAATCGTTGCCGGCCGTCATCCTGTGGTTGAAGCCTTAAGCAAGGCAGCCTTTACTCCAAATGATACCCAGCTGGATTATCAGCACCGTATGGCCATTATCACCGGTCCAAATATGGGTGGTAAATCCACCTTTATGCGCCAGACTGCCCTGATTGCCCTACTGGCTTATTGCGGTAGTTATGTGCCAGCGCAATCGACAACACTGGGTCCAATTGACCGAATCTTTACCCGGATTGGCTCTGCAGATGATTTGTCGACTGGCAAATCAACCTTTATGGTGGAAATGACGGAAACTTCGCAAATTCTGCATCATGCTACCAGTCAATCTCTGGTTCTGATGGATGAAGTGGGTCGTGGAACCAGTACTTATGACGGGCTGTCCCTGGCTTGGGCTTGTGTGCTGGATCTGACTAAACGGATTCAATGTCTATGTCTGTTCGCAACGCATTATTTTGAGCTAACCGAACTGGACAAAGAAGCAGGAATTGATAACTATCATGTCACAGCCAAAGAACTAAATGGCAACCTTATTCTGCTGCATAAAGTCCAACATGGCCCAGCTAGCCAGAGTCATGGTTTACAAGTGGCTAAACTGGCAGGTATTCCTGCGGCTGTAATTAAAGAAGCTCAGCATCGCTTGAAGATTCTGGAAAAGCAGCATCAGGCCAAACCACAGAGTCCGCAGCATGATCTGTTTGCGATGCCTGAAATCATCGAAAAAGTCATCGAGATTGAAAAGCCTTCAGCAGCGCTTGAATTATTAGAAGACATTGATGTCGACAATCTGAGCCCACGTGAAGCATTACAGCAACTTTATGCTCTTAAAGATCTCATGAAACAGCCAAGTTAAAATCTCTTCTAAGCCCTATCCCGCATAGGGCTTAGCTGATGATGATTCTCATTCCCTAAGCCTTTCATCCAATCATCGCAGTTTTTTCAAATTTAACAGCCCTATATATAACAAATATCAATAAAAGGAATTGTTTGTTCCCTCTATTTTTGCCTAAAATACGGTATTCGTCATTAGAACCATATTTTTTAGGTAGCTGTCGCCATGACCTTCGTTGTCACTGAAAATTGTATTAAATGTAAATATCAAGACTGTGTTGAAGTTTGCCCAGTAGACTGTTTCTATGAAGGTCCTAACTTCCTTGTGATTAACCCGGACGAGTGTATCGACTGCGCGTTATGTGAGCCTGAATGTCCTGCGAATGCAATTTTCTCTGAAGATGAATTACCGGAAGGCCAAGAAGTCTTTATCGAGCTAAATGCTGAACTGTCTCAAAAATGGCCGAACATCACACAAATTGGTGAGCAACCTGCTGACCGTGAAGAGTGGAATGGTAAAACTGATAAATTACAATATCTTGAAAAATAATTTTTCAAATCTTAAAAAAAGACCAGCATAGACTGGTCTTTTTTTATACCCCATCCACACATTTCATTGCAATTTATCCTGATTTTCTCCGTAAAAGTGGACTAAAATAGCGCTATTTTAAAATATCTGAATTGCTATCAATGAAGCATTTAATAAAGGGGTTATTGAGTGTTTGTATAATCCCGCTTGTCTTTGTAGGATGTGCTACCACCACAAAACAGTCTGGTAAAGTAACTCCAGATAAAAGGATTTACATCCCAGAAGAACGAGTCCAGTACAACCATAAACCACAGCCTAAACCGGTTCCTTATGTCTATACTCACTGGGTATCGGCACTAAATAACCTGTCTCTTGTACGTGAATATGAAAACTTTTTGGCCCAGCAAGGGGTCGGAAATATTATTCCAAGTTTTGAGCTGATGCGTACTGCACGGGATTGGGCTAAATGTGGTCGATCGCAATATATGATTCCAAGCCGTGAGCTCTGGTCAAATCAGGTGCCTACTTTACGTGTCTTCAAATATCTGGTTGCTGCCAATGTACTGACTGATTTTGAAGTCACTTCGGTTTATCGTGACCTGCCTTTAAATCAGTGTGCCGGTGGAGCCAATTCTTCACGTCACCTGTTTAACTCGGCAATTGATTTTCGGATCGGACCTGAGTACCCACAGGCTCAGGATTATGCAGCAATTGAAAATACCAAGTTCAAACTGTGCCAGTTTTGGTTACAGCATGGACAAAGCCTGAATATGGGGCTCGGTTTATATGCCTCTGGCCAAATCCATATTGATACTCAAGGTTATCGCACTTGGGGCCCGGATTTAAGTCGTCGCTCATCAATGTGTAATTACTAAGTCATTTCATTTTCTATACAAAGCCAGCTTTTGGCTTTGTATAGCCTAAAAAATCAGCGAATATAGAACAATAAATTGCGCTGTGCCCGGAAAAGTTTAAAATGCACGCATCACAACAAAGGTGCGAGTACTATGCAACAAATGTGGACAGATATTGACCGCTACATTGATTCACATTTAATTCCTGAAGATCCTATCCTGAATCAGACTCTTGAAAATACTGCTGCACATGGTTTTCCAGATCATCTGGCTGTTGCGCCGAATCAGGGCATGCTGCTGCAAATGCTGATCCAGATGAATAAGTGCAAGCGCGTACTGGAACTAGGAACCTTTGCTGCATATAGCACCATGTGGCTGGCTCGTGCCCTCCCTGAAGACGGTTATATCCTGACAATCGAAGGCCGTGATACACATGCTGCGATGGGACAGGAAAATATTGATCGTGCACAGTTAAAACAGAAAGTTGAGCTGAAATGTGGCCGTGCTGCAGATGTGCTTCGTGCCCTGCCTGAAGATACTGAAGCTTTCGACTTTATTTTTATTGATGCCGATAAGCAAAGCTATCCTGAATATCTGGAGCTGAGCTTAAACTTTTCTCACTCCGGTACCATTATCTTCCTGGACAATGTGATTCGTGCCGGTGATATCATCAATCCGGATAATAAAAAACCAAGTATTGAAGGCATTCGTGACATGTTTAAAGCGCTGGAAAATCATCCACGTATCTTATCTTGTACTGCTTTACAGACCGTTGGCAGTAAAGGACATGATGGTTTTGCACTCGCAATTGTCAAATAATACAACTAGAACAAAAATCAGCCAATAAAGTATTCTCGATAAATAACATCATCTTACAGAATGTAACCACAGAGTTATCCACAATATATGAGGATAACTCTGGTTATTTTTAATTCAAGCTGTAACAATTTATCAAAAAATACATTTCTGTAGGTTTTATCACCCTCTTTCTACTTCGCTACCAATAATGGCACTTTAGAATTTCGGAAAATCGTTGTCGCAATACTGCCCAAGAAGAACTGGTGGATCTTGCTGTGACTGAATGCCCCCAAGACAATTAACTGAATCCCATGTTCCTGCTGATAAGACAGGATATTTTCAGCCACTTCTCCGTAGCGGTATTCTGGAACGACCTCTAGTCCTGCTTCTGTCAAATATTGCAGAGGCTCATTCAGGATTTCCACATGATCCCCGATATAAAGCAGATGACATTGTAATTGTCTTAATAAATCACTTTCTGCAATACGTTTCATCATCTTCACACAGGTTGGTGAATATTCATAAGCAAAGATAAAACGTGTCGGTGGTCTGAAGTGTTCCCCTACAGTCATCACTGTACAGTTAGCACCACGGATAAAGTTTTCTACATTGGTGCCGATTGGCTTATTTTTCTCGGCAGAACGCTCACCGAGTAGTCCAATGACTGCAATATCATCAGGTTTTAGAATCTGAAAACTTTGTTCCAGAAAATCACCCTTTTCCTGAATATGGGTGGTGCGGATGCCATAATCTTTAAAGATACGGTCCGAAATATGCTGGAGCAGATTATTGCTATAACTAAGCGCAATTTCACTTTGCTTTTGCTCCAGCTCAGCCAGCTCTTTAAGCAACATGGCATTGCTTTCAAAGCCAATCACACCGCTAATTTCCCCAAGATGATAACTGGCCGGGTAATAATCCAGAACCTGTAATAAAACCAGTTCACGGCCGGTCTGTTTGGCAATCCATGCAGCCGCATCTGCAAGTGCGTTCGTGCATGGTGAGGAGTCTATGCAGGCAATGACACGTTTCATGTTCAGCCTCTCTTTTATAATAAAAATTTCTTAGTTATTTTTAACTTAGCACAAGCATTAGTAAATATGCACTGAAATCTGTAAGGCTTGAATTGAAATATGTTAACTTTTATGTGATGTGATAAGACCTTTACCGAATATTAAGCACCTGATATAAATCCTTTTTCCAAGAACTTCTTTCACTATTTTAATCCCGATATCGAATCAATTTTGCCGGATTTCCGGCGACAATTGCACGCGCTTCAATATCTTTCGTGACCATGCTATTCATCCCTATAATCGCCTGATCGGCAATTTTCACCCCATCTTTTATGCCGACGTGGGCACCTAGCCAAACATCCCGACCAATCTCAATCCCTTTGGACCTGACTGGCTGCTGATAAATCGGCTGCTCCAGTTCCATCCCATGATCAAAGGCATAAAGATGACAATAGGCTGCGATGCGTACCTGATCATGCAGTTTAATCCCAACCCGACCACCATCCAGAATACAGTGATGATTGATTGCAACTTCGCTCCCTATCTCCAAAGGACCATGTAGCGTACAATCTGCCGCAATAAAGGTATTATCTCCGATACTAATTTTACGACCCGGCTCAGCAAAGATATGCGCCAACGGCGAAATAAAACAGTTTTCGCCAATTTCGACTGTTTCCATCTCCATCAGATAGGTCTGATATTCTTTCTGCCAAGCTTCAGCCCAACCACGATTCTTGGGTTTTAAGGACCAATATAGCCAAGGCATATAATTCAGGCGGTGTTTATGCTGCTCACGATATTTCAGTAATGGATCTGGTTCAGTCATCTGTGGCTTCTTCTATGATTTTTAATTGTTCACGTCCGCGAGTAACATCCTGAATCTTCAGAGCAAAAGGTTCAATCTGATGTTTCTGAAATTGTGCCTGAACCTGTACGCCTTCAGCCGAATATTCTTCCTGATAGTCAATCTGCTGCTGATTCAACTCATACTGAAAAATCGCCCACTCATTAAACTGGCAAGCAAATTCGACCTTTTTCTTTTCAATCAGCTCAATTTTTTCAGCTAATAACAAACATTGTCCAGCACAGCCGCCATAGGCACGGACCAGTCCGCCGGTGCCTAATTTAATACCGCCATACCAGCGATTCACCAGTACCAGTACATTGGTTAGCTCATTGCCTTCAATAGTCGCGAGGATCGGCCGGCCGGCGGTACCCGATGGCTCACCATCATCATTAAAGCGTACATGATGACCGATTTTCCAGGCCCAGCATTGATGAGTGGTGGTCGGATCACGATAGACCTCCAGAAAATCCTTCACATCCTGCTCATTTTCTACAGGTGTGGCAAAGGCCTGAAATCGGCTTTTTTTGATGTCTTCCTCAAAACTGACAAGGCTGGCAATGGTAAATGGCATAACTTCAGGCATTCAAATTTCACCTGTGCAGTATACCTGTTTTGATGGGGCAAAGAAAAAGCCTCTCTAAACGAGAGGCTTGATTCAATTTAATTTTATTAATTACTTTTAAATTTAACGTTCACGCAATGCTTCTTTAGCCTTGTTGAATGGCTTGATCAGATAGTCCATTACCGTTTTTGCGCCGGTACGAATGTCAACAGAGGCCACCATACCTGGTGTGATATTAAACTCCTGCCCGGCGGCATTTCTCAATTTGTCACTATCGGTACGGATATACACACGATAGTAGAACTGATCCTGTTTGACTTCATCCCGCAAGGTATCTGGCGAAATCACAGTCACTTTGCCTTTTAGACCGCCATAAATCGAGTAATCATAGGCAGTAATCTTAACCAGTGCTTCCTGATCAGGACGGATAAAAGCAATATCACGTGGTGAAATCCGAGCTTCAACCAGTAATTTTTCATCCAGAGGCACGATGGTCATCAGCTTGCCATTTTGTGGTACCACGCCACCCAAAGTCATGACATCAATTTCTTTGACCACGCCACGAACTGGGGATTTAAAAATGGTCCGGTTCAAGGTATCTGACTTGCCGCGTACCACCTGTTGCTGAGTTTCCACATCAGTATTGGCTTTGGAAAGTTCTTCCCGTGCTTTAACATAGTACTGGTTACGAATATCATTCATCTGGTTACGCAGGTCATTGGCTTCTCGCTTCAACCGTAAAACTTCAACTTCACTGGCTGCCCCTTTAGCCACCAATGGCGCGGTCATTTCCAGTTCCTGTTGTACCAGTACCAATGCCTGTTGCAAGCCGGCAAGAGATTCTTCCAGATTGGCACGACGTGACTGATACAGTGCGGTTTCTTCTTTAACCAGTTTCGGATATTTCAGCACTTCTTCAGGGA
This sequence comes from Acinetobacter sp. YH12235, assembly GCF_013417705.1. Classification (NCBI taxonomy): domain Bacteria; kingdom Pseudomonadati; phylum Pseudomonadota; class Gammaproteobacteria; order Moraxellales; family Moraxellaceae; genus Acinetobacter; species Acinetobacter sp. YH12235. The sequence goes on from NZ_VPDL01000015.1 coordinate 74,621, forward strand.
AAGACAATGGCGTACCACTCACTTCTGCACGTAAACGGGCGGAAGTCGCACGTGAAGCGATTAGTAAGGATTCTGATTCACCGACATTTGATTCAAAGCGGGTTGGATCAAGCTGAGCCAAGACTTGGCCACGTTCTACAATCTCGCCTTCTTTAACATTTAACTTGGTTAGAATGCCGCCCTCCAGAGACTGAATCACCTGTTCTTTGGAAGATGGAATGACTTTACCCGTACCGGTCGAGACCTCTTCCAGTTTAAATAGCCAGGCCCATGTCAATAGAATTAACAAGCCAATGCCCACAATCCAGATAATCAGACTAGATTTAGGTAATGGCGGTTCCTGAAAGCTCACTTTGTTTGAACGCGTTAATGTTTGTGGTTCACTCATGCGCTTGCTCCCACGACCCGTTTAGTTCCTACCTGTGACTGATTTAATATTTGGTCTCGTGGACCATCCATGACAATTTTGCCATCATTGACCACGAGAATACGGTCAACTAACTCCAGTACGGCGCGACGATGCGTTGCCACTACCAGTGTACGATGGGACAGATACCCTTTCAGATGATCAATTAACTGCTTTTCTGAAACGTCATCAATCGCTGCGGTTGGTTCATCTAGCAACAAAATTTTAGGCTGGCGGATCAGGAGCCGTGCCAGTAACAAGGCTTGACGCTGTCCACCCGAGAAGCCCACTCCACCTTCCAGAATGATATGATCCAGACCTTCTTTTTTCTCCTGAACAAAGTTAAGTGCACCAGTGATTTGCAAGGCTTCCAGAATCTGTTGATCTGTAGCGAGCGGTGCACCCAAAGTCAGGTTTTCACGGATACTGCCGTAAAAGAGTTGTGAATTCTGATTGAGCAGGCCCATATCACGGCGTACATCTGAAGGATCGATCAGAGTCAGATCAATACCATCCAGTTTGACCTTACCCTGTGCTGGGGTTTGCATGCCCGACAACAGTTGTAACAGCGTCGATTTACCTGCACCGTTACGGCCCAGAATTGCAATTTTTTCACCTGGCTTAATTTCCAGTTTTGGAATGACCAGACTCGGTTTGGGATCATCATCGCCGTATTTGAATACCACGCCACTCAGCTCATAATGACCATCCAATACAGGACGGTGAATCAGATGTGAATAATCCGGCTGATCCACCGGTTTTTTCATTAACTCATCCAGACCGCCTTTAGCAACTTTGGCTTGCTGTAAACGGCCCAAGACACCGGTAATTTGTGAAATAGGTGCCAGCATCCGTGATGATAAAATCGAACAGGCAACTAAAGCACCCGTGGTCATCTCACCATCCATCACCGCAAATGCACCGACCAAGACCACAATGGCAAAGGTGAGTCCCTGAATTTTTTGGGTCCATGCTGTCATTAAGCCAACAATTTTACGTTGTTGCATGCTGACATCAGCAGAGACTTCATTCATGTGATTCCATTGGTTCTGGAAGCGGGTTTCAGCTCTTAACAGCTTGATATCTTCAATCCCTTGTACGGCTTCCACTAATAAAGCATTACGGATCGCAGATTCACGCATTCCTAACTGTGCCAACTTAGCCAGTTTTTTCTGCGCCAGAATCCCTGGAAGAATCATGAGTGGTACTACCAGTAGCATGACCCAGAACAGGTTGCCGCCAATAATCCAGAAGATCCCCAGGAACAGGAAGAAGAATGGCAGATCTGCAATAGCCGTCACGGTAGTTGAAGTGACCAGTTCACGCACACCTTCGAGTTCACGAATCTGCGAAATAAACGTTCCGGTCGATTTGGAACGCTCACTGTTTTTAATTCTTAAGGAATGCCCAAATACCCGGTCAGATATTTTCAGGTCAGCCCGTTTACCAATAATGTCTGAAAGATAAATACGGGATACCCGCAATACAAACTCGAAAATCGCCGCAATCAGTACACCACCGGCCAACACCCATAAAGTAGGAATCGATTGTGAAGGAATGACACGGTCATAAACGTTCATCGAGAAGACAATCGTTGCCAAAGCCAGAATATTGGCGATTAAAGAGGCAAACATCACATCGATATAGCGTTTCCAGTCTTTCAATACAATTGACCAGAACCAGTTTTTCTCAAAGGGCTTGATATATTCGTCGACACGCGCATCCGGTACAGAAGACTCTGGTCGCAGGATATAAACATGCTTCGCACCAGCCTCTAACTGCTCGATGGTAAAACTTTGCGATAAACCGGCATCTCCACTCAGTTGTACACTGACATTGCCTTGTGTGTCGATACGTTCAATAACACCGACATCTCCGCTATCAAATTCAACCAATAAGGGCAAACGCCAGGGATTCAGCAGACTGCTATCAAATTTATTTTTACGGACATTCAATCCCATCTGACGGCTGACAATCTTGAGCATTTCATCAATGTCATGATGCTGGTTCCAGTCCAGTTGCAGACGAATGCGCTCCTCAGATGGTTCGATCCGATAATGCTTGGCAATATTTAAAACTGCCTGAAGCCACGGTTGATAATTTATTGTAGTACTCATGGCTGAACTTCAAACCCCTGAATAGAAATACGGTTAAGCGCGTAAATATCCCGTGTACGACCTGTCACCTGAATGTATTGCACAATCGCCGAATAGATGTCATAGCGCGCTGATTCAATTTCCTGTGCTGCGCTGTGAATCGCCTGTTCTGCATTCAATAAATCCACTACAGTCCGAGTGCCCAATTTATATTGTTCTTGATATAGCTCTTTGGTTCGTACCGTGGTTTCACGGCGCTGAGCCAGGACATCCATTTGTCTTTGTTTATTTTCGATCTGTTCCCGGATTAAACGAACCTGATCCAGCACATCCAGATAGACAGTATTGACCTGTGCGCGTGCAGCTTCTTCGGCATAACTGGCAGCACGTGCCTGAGACCGAACAGCGCCCCCCTGATAAAAATTACTGCTAGCTTCAATCATAATTGAATTATAAAAGCCATCATCTTCATTATTATTTGGATTTCGACCATTGACTGCCTGACTTAAGCTACTTTTCAGATTAATGGTCGGATAACGGCTTAAACGTGCCTGATCTTTTTGCAATCGAGCTACATCTACCCCCCCTGAATGTGCCAAGATCATGCTTGGAATCTGGGTAAATTCAGGATCCTGATAAAGATCAGCCTGGGTCACGATACGATCTGGAATTTCCCATTGGATTGCAGAGGCATCAAATCCCAATAAAGTTCGTAGACGTTGCTGATATTGTCTTAACTGGGTCTGTTGCACGATCAGGTTAGATTGCGCAGCTTCCAGATTGGACTGCGCCTGAACCGGATCAGCCTGTGTGCTAATTCCGGCGCGGGCACGTAAATTGGCAATTTCTGCAATTCGTGCAATGCCCTGAATCTGTTGTTCGGCAATCTTGGTAATTTCCTGATAGCGCTTAATATTGACGATGGCATCCGCTACTTCCAGTGCAACCTGATCCAGACTCACCAGTACCCTTGCCTGATCTTCTGCCAGTCTCGCTTCTTCAACACTCACATTGGTTCTAATCTTGCCAAAGTCATATAGCATCTGGGTTGCATTCAGAGAAACCACCTGACGTCCACGTTCACCTGAGGTCAAATCTCCGGTACCCACACCGCCAGATAACTGCGGATAATAGGCTGCTTTGGCCACATCAATATTGGCTGCCTGTGCAGATAAAGACGAAATACTCTGGGCAATTTCCGGACGACGCTGAACTGCTGTATGAACCGCCTCAATCAGACTCATTTTTGCAGGAATACCAGCATTTATAGGTCGAATTGAAGATTGTCCCTGCTACGGCCGACTAATCTGCGGCAGTTCAGCCACCTTTGAGGTATCCAGTGAGTACTGACTAACTGAGCTAATATCAATCGTCTGCGCTGATCGCGTTGGCTCTGGTGCAATCAGTTTTCCTAATCCACTTTTAATATTATTAAAATAATTCTGTGAATTTTCTGCATGTACGAATGGCACAGATAAAGGCAAAAGAAGAATGATCCATATTCCCTTATTTTTATCTATTATCCCCTGAACATTTTTTAAGTGCTGCACCCTAAATTGCATAATAATGAATGTTTCGTGTTTTAGCCTAACAATATATCAAATCATACAAAAAGATAGCTTTTTCGTCTTAATTTAAGTAAAAAAAACCCGCATTTGACGACTAAAGTCTTAATGCGGGTTTTTCTGATAATGAAAATTTTCTATACAGTAAAGTCATCACCCAGATAAACTTTACGTACCGTTTCATTGGCCAGAATTTCTTGTGCCGTGCCTTCAGCAATGACTGAACCTTCGCTGACAATATAGGCATGTTCACAGATGGCCAAAGTTTCACGAACGTTATGATCGGTAATCAATACCCCAATTCCACGATCTTTCAGCGTCGTAATAATATCTTTAATATCACCCACTGAAATCGGGTCAACCCCGGCAAAAGGTTCATCCAATAACATGAATTTAGGGTCAGCTGCCAACGCACGGGCAATTTCAGCACGACGACGTTCACCACCCGAAACACTCATACCCAATGAATCTTTAATATGGGTAATTTTAAAGTCTGCTAGTAATTCGGCTAAACGTTGTTGACGCTGAGCTTTGCTTAAATCCTTACGGGTTTCCAGAATCGCCATAATATTTTCAGAAATGGTTAGTTTTCTAAAAATAGAAGCTTCCTGAGGTAAATAGCCAATCCCTTTTCGCGCACGTTCATGCATTGCCAAGTCAGACAAATCGAGATCATCCAGATGGATTTCACCCTTGTCCATACGCACCAGACCCACCACCATATAGAAACTGGTAGTTTTACCTGCACCATTAGGCCCTAAAAGCCCAACAATCTGCCCACTTTCCATACTGAAGGAAACGTCCTTGACTACCCAGCGTTTACTATAATTTTTCGCCAGATGCTTAATGGTTAAAGTTTGAACCTGATGCGTCTGTGCCATTAATCACGTGCTCCCGGAAAGGATTTCGAAGATGAAGGCGGAATCACGATTTGTACACGACCTGCTGCTGAACCGGTTTTATTTGGTGTACCTGTTGCTTCAATATCGCCTTTATTCATGCTGTATTTCAGTGTATTACCACGGATACTAGCGCCATCTTGCTGCAAGTAGGCATTTCCAGATAGGGTAATAATCCCGGTTTCCGCATTATAGACAATTTTCTGTGCCTGACCTTTGGCCAAACCTTTGGCAGGATCAACTTTCTGCTGAAATTGAGCCGGGCTACCTGTTGCCGTAATCAGGCTGATCTGTTTTTTATTATTCAGATTCGCCACAATCGAATTGGCCTGCAATTTCATGGTGCCCTGTTCAATAATGACATTACCTGAATAAGTCGTGACTCCAGTACGCTCATTAAAAGTCGCACGGTCAGCTAATAAGGTAATCGGCTGATTACGATCAGATGGCAATGCAAACGCAGTGGCTGAACCCAATGCAACCAGACTTAACAACGCAGCGCGCTTAAGGAAAGTTTTCATCATTTTAGCTCTAGGAATTTGGTTCATACTTTCCTCGAATATTAAAGAATTCGTATTGACCATCATTAAGATTGGCTTTTAGGCCCTGACTGATAAATTCAGCCTGTGGAGATTCAACAATGACAGTTTTATCGGTTTCAATTTCACGTGTTTTCGGAAAAGCGGTCAGCTCCTCGGTACGGAACTGCATTTTTCCATTTTGCATGATCTTGGTCGCCAGCACTTCTTGAGAAAGTACAACTTTTGTATTGTCATCATAACCGTTGCCCTGTTTGGCAAAGAATGTCGCATCAATCTGACCGTCTTTATAGGTCGTTGCCTGCAGATTTTTGAGACTTGAAGTCTCTAGCTGCAGGTTTTGTTCAAGCTGGTCGACCTGGGCACGAACAGACAACATGCCCTTTTCATCAGTTTGGGTTAAGTTAATATTATTCGCAGAATAGGTCATGCTACGTGCAGAATCAGTCTGCAACTTGTTGCCTTTACCGCTGTAATAGTAATAACCACCACTTATTGCGGCAATGATAATAGCCGTAAGATATAAAACTCTAGTGTCCATAAGCGGTGTACTTAATCCAGGATGTATGACTTATTAATAAGGCGCACGAGTATATTTTTCAAGTAACTCTTGGTACTTACCTTTGGACATCAGTAACATGTCACAAATCTCGCGTACCGCACCACGACCACCATAGGCTTGCGTTACCAGATCAGCACGACGACGCACTTCAACATGGCCGTTTGGAACAGTCACTTTCATGCCTGCAATCGCGAAGGCAGACAGATCAGGCCAGTCATCACCCATGTATAAACAGTCTTCAGGATCGATATCGAGCTGAGTACACGCTTCACGCAAAGCAGTCCCTTTATCTTCGCGGCCCTGATAAACCAGATCTACACCTAAATCCGACATACGTTTCTGTACGATATTGCTTTGACGCCCAGTGATAATGATCACTTTGATTCCGGCTTGCTGTACCAGTTTCATACCCAGACCATCACGGATATCAAAAGACTTGATCTCATCGCCCGTGTTGGTCAATGTGACAAAACCGTCGCTTAAAATACCATCTACATCAAGTACCAGTGCCTCAATATGACGTGCCTGCTCTAATAATACATAAGATGCCATTTATTAATTTACCCCAGCCTGAATCAGGTCATGCATACTAATTACACCAATGACTTTATTGGCATCATCAACCACTACAAATTGATTAATTTTACGTTCGTTCATTTTTTCCAGTGCAACGACAGCACGTGCTTCCTGAGAAATTGTCAGCGGATTTTTGGTCATTACTTCCTGAATCGGTAAATTGACATCAAAACCTTGCTGTTTGTCGATCAGGCGGCGTAAGTCACCATCAGTGAAAATACCCAGCAGAAGGTCATTTTGATCCACAATTGTGGTTAAACCTAGGCGTTTATTTGAAATCTCGTATAAAACTTGATTCATTGGTGTATCTGGTGACACTTTTGGCAATTCCGAACCAGTGTGCATTAAGTGTTTTACATGCAGCAATAAGCGTTTACCCAAGGCACCCGCTGGATGTGACAAGGCAAAATCGTCAGCAGTAAAACCTCGTGCATCTAAAAGAGCGACAGCCAGTGCATCACCCAGCGCTAAAGTTGCTGTTGTACTCGAAGTCGGTGCCAGGCCAAGTGGACAGGCTTCCTGAAGATGACCTAGAGTTAAAGCCACATCAGCATTTTGTGGCATTGGGCCTTTGGCATCCCCACTAATGGTAATTAAGGGAATTTCCAGACGCTTGATCAGAGGCATCAGCATCATGATTTCATCGCTTTTGCCTGAGTTTGAAATGGCAATCAGTACATCACCCGGTACCAGCATACCGAGATCCCCATGCCCTGCCTCGCCCGGGTGCATGAAGAATGAAGGCGTACCCGTAGACGCAAAAGTTGCCGCCATCTTACGGCCAATATGCCCGGATTTCCCCATCCCGGTAATCACCAGACGACCTTTGCACTGCAGGATAATTTCACATGCCTGACTAAAACGCTCATCGATCTGCGTGGCTAAAATCTGTAATGCTTGTTCTTCGATACGCAAGGTTTCAAGTGCAACTTTCTGGAAGTCTATTTGATTTGGCATATTTGGTGGGTTCAAAGTAGGTTTACCTTAACTCTATACAGAGTTGACTCATTCTAGCAAAAAATAATTTTCGCAATTTTATCATATCTATGCAAATAGCAGGTTTCAAAATGTAGAGCTTTTCATAAAACTTAAACAGAATGTTTTAAAATTTCCCTGACTGAAAGCTCTTCCATATTCAGAATTTCATTATGTTAATCAGCCCTCATTGTCCTTTTTATTTTGCGTAGGCAATAAAAAACCCCAATCTTTCGATCAGGGTTTTTTGAATTTTGGAGCGGGAAACGAGACTCGAACTCGCGACCCCAACCTTGGCAAGGTTGTGCTCTACCAACTGAGCTATTCCCGCAATATGGGAGTGAATTATAGAGAGTTTCTGCTAACTGTCAACTCTCTATTGATTCAACTGTCGAATTAATCAGCACGACGCCATACAGTTCCTTGACGGGTATCTTCCAGCACCACTCCTTGGTCTAATAAAGACTGGCGGATTTCATCGGCACGAGCAAAGTTTTTCTCTTTTTTGGCATCTTTACGTTGCTGGATCAGATCTTCAATCTGCTCTTCAGACAAGCCTAAAGCTTCCTGACCAATATCAGACTTCAAGAATTCATCGACATTGTGCTGTACCAGACCCAGAATATTGGTGAGATGGCGCAGAGTAGAATAATAAACTGTAGCCTGTTCCTGATTCTGGTCTTTTACTGCACGGTTCAGCTCTTTATTCAGTTCAAACAACACAGCAATGGCTTCTGGCGTATTGAAGTCATCACGCATGGCTGTATTGAAACGCTCAACAAAGCTTTGATCTAAAGTTTCAACAACCTGCTCACCATATACCGCTTGATAAGCTTTAAAAGAATGATAGAAACGCATCAGCGTATTTTTCGCTTCTTTTAAAGCTACATCTGAATAGTTCACCGGGCTGCGGTAGTGTGAAGATACGATAAAGTAACGCACCACTTCTGGATGGAATTTTTCAATCACATCACGGATAGTGAAGAAGTTACCCAAAGACTTCGACATCTTTTCACCATCGACATTGATGAAGCCAGCATGCATCCAGTAGTTCACATACTGCTCACCTGTCGCTGCTTCAGATTGTGCAATCTCGTTTTCATGATGCGGGAAGCTTAAATCAGCACCGCCACCATGAATATCAAAATGATTGCCCAGGCAGCAGGTTGACATCGCAGAACATTCAATATGCCATCCTGGACGACCATTGCCCCATGGTGAAGCCCAAGAAGGTTCATTTTCTTTGGCATGTTTCCAAAGTACAAAGTCAAATGGGTGTTTTTTCTCAACTTCGACGTCTACACGTTCAGAAGCGCCTGCCTGCATATCTTCCAGTTTACGGCCTGAAAGGCGGCCGTATTTGGCAAATTTTTCAACTTCGAAATAAACATCGCCATTATTTGCCGGATATGCAGTCCCTTTTTCCACTAGCGTACCAATCATGTTTTGCATTTGATTGATGTAATCGGTGGCTTTTGGTGCTTCATCCGGTGCAAGACAGCCTAACTTGGCAAAGTCTTCATTCATGGCATCAATAAAACGGCTGGTCAGTGATGAAATGCTTTCCCCATTTTCATTGGCACGTTTAATAATCTTGTCGTCAATGTCAGTGATATTACGGACATATTTTACTTTCCAGCCCTGACTGCGCAGAAAACGGATAATATAGTCAAATGCAACCACGGTACGTGCATGTCCGATATGACAGTAGTCATAGACCGTCATCCCACAGACATACAGATCAATCTGACCTTCTTTACGAGGCACAAATTCTACTTTTTTACGTTGCTCTGAGTTATATAGAACAAATGGTTGCATAGGTCTTCTAGAATGCTTTTACAAATGATGGCTCATCTTAACCTAAGCATTATTTTTCATAAAGTTTTAAGAAAAGTTTTCAAGGTTTTTTTCTGCGGTTATTTTTTATTACATAGACAGATCATGCATGGAACGTAAGGTAATCCTCCCATAAATAACCGAAGTTAAAAGTAGAGGTTAAGCAGCCATTAGAGGTGGCTTTCCTTTGTTAGCTTGATGTGGTCTTTCATGGTTGTAATGCCACAACCAGCTTGTTGCATAATCTTGTACTTCATCCAAAGTATCAAATAAATGCTTGCTCAGCCAACTATAACGTATGGTCCGATTATAGCGTTCAATATACGCATTCTGCTGTGGCTTACCTGGTTGAATATATTCAATACGAATACCGTGCTCAGTAGCCCAGCGCACAAATTCGTGACTGATAAATTCGGGACCATTATCGCATCGGATCACTAACGGTTTTTCTCTCCACTCCAGCAATTGATTCAACGTACGAATAACCCTGATTGTGGGCAATGAGAACCCTGCTTCAATGGCTAGGCCTTCGCGGCGGTAATCATCAATCACATTCAATAATCGAAACTTGCGACCATCGGAAAGCTGATCATGCATAAAATCTAATGACCAAACCTGATTTTCTCGGATTGGTTCTTTCA